>DASWIR010000125.1:0-5482 GCA_036397575.1 Alteraurantiacibacter sp.
GATCGTGCAAGGGGCAGAACCGCTGTTCTTCCTCGATTATTTCGCCACCGGAAAGCTCGAGACCGGCATTGCCGAACGCGTGGTCGCCGGCATTGCGGAGGGCTGCAAGATCGCCGGATGCGCGCTGATCGGCGGCGAGACCGCGGAAATGCCCGGAATGTATGCGGCGGGCGATTACGATCTGGCCGGCTTCTGCGTCGGCGCGGTCGAGCGCGGTGAGCAACTTACCGGCGAGCGCGTGGCGCCTGGGCATGTCCTGCTCGGCCTCGCCAGCTCGGGCGTGCATTCGAACGGCTTCTCGCTGGTGCGCCGGCTGGCGGCCGACCGCGCGTGGGACATGGAGGCGGGGTTCGGCGACGACGGGCCCCTGCTGGGCGCGCTGATCGAGCCGACGCGAATCTACGTGAAGAGCCTGCTGCCGGTGGTGCGCGGCGGCAAGGTCGATGCGCTGGCGCATATCACCGGGGGCGGCCTGCTCGAGAACATCCCGCGCGTGTTGCCCGAAGGCGCTCACGCGGTGGTCGACGCCGGGGCTTGGCAACAGCCGGCGCTGATGGAGTTCCTGCAGGAACAGGGCAACATCGAGCCGGGCGAAATGGCGCGCACCTTCAACTGCGGAATCGGCATGGTCCTCGCGGTCCAGCCCGAGCTGGCGGGCGAGGTCGTGGCCGAGCTGGAAGAGGCGGGCGAGGACGTGGTCCATGTCGGCGAGATCGGCGCAGGCCCGCGCGGCTGTACGGTGCGCGGCGCCGCCGGGAGCTGGGGCGCGGGCGAAGCGTGGGAAGCGACTCATGAGGCCTAAAATCCTCCCCCACCGGGGGAGGGGGACCACCCGAAGGGTGGTGGAGGGGCACGTGCCGACGGTCCCTGCGCTCGAGGTTCGCCCTCACCGCGCGTGCCCCTCCACCATGCTGCGCATGGTCCCCCTCCCCGTTCCGGGGAGGATCATGTGAAGGCCCGCGTCGCCGTACTTCTCTCGGGCAATGGCACGACGATGTCGTCGCTGCTCTTCGCGTCGAAACTGCCCGATTGCCCCTATGAAATCGTCCTGGTCGCCAGCAACAAGCCGGAAGCGCGCGGTCTGAAAATCGCCGAGGCAGAGGGAATCGCGACCTTCGTCCACAGCCACAAGGGACTGGAGCGCGAGAAGCACGAGGCGATCATGGACAAGGCACTGCGCGGTTCCGGCGCGGAATATCTCGCTTTATGCGGCTATATGCGCGTGCTCACCGGGGGCTTCGTCGACCGCTGGGAAGGGCGGATCCTCAACACCCACCCCTCGCTGCTGCCGAAATATAAGGGGCTCGACACTCACCGGCGCGCGATCGATGCGAGCGACACCGAAGGTGGCTGCAGCGTGCATATCGTCACGCCCGAGCTCGATGGCGGCCCCCTGCTGGGGCAGATGCCCGTGCGGATCCTGCCCGACGATACGGCCGACAGCCTTGGCGCGCGCGTGCTGATGGCCGAGTATCAGCTCTATCCGCGCATGCTGGCGGATTACGTCGGCCGACCGTTCCGCGCCGACTGGCTATTGGAGCAGGTCTCGCACAGAGCGCTGGCACTGCCGGAGGTCGAACCGCGCGACAGCCACGGCGCGCCGGGCTGGCGGACAGGCGGCAAGAGCGGCAAGTTCTTCGCCTATTTCAGCGACCGTCATCACGGGGAGCCACATATCGCCCTGCTGGTGAAGACCGGCGGGCCGGACGAGATGGCCTCGCTTATCGAACGCGATCCGGAGACCTATTTCCGCCCGGCCTATTACGGTGCGAGTGGCTGGGTCGGCATCGTCCTCAATCGGCCGGGGGTCGATTGGGAGCATATCTCGGCGTGGCTGAAACGGAGTTGGCGCAGCGTCGCTCCGAAGCGGCTGACCGCGCTGCACGACGCGGCGGACGAGTTTTAGAGGTGTTGACACATCTGACACGGTGCACCGGAATCTGCGCCTTTTCCGTCACCTTGCGGTCGAAAACGTCACCTGAGCGACGAAAAGCGTCACCTTGAACGGCACAAAGCGTCATCTTGTCGGCGCGGCGCAGCATCCGGCAGGCCGGCCCTAGGCCAACGGTTTACGTTCCGGGGACAGGGGCGCCGATTCGGAAACGGCGATGCTCAATCGAGAGTAATGGAATTGGCGGGAAAGAGCCGGGCGACGGATGGCGTCGCCGCATCTCGATAGCTCTGCCAGTTCGTCAGCCGGCCATTGCTGACCTTGGCCCGCCACAACACGCGGGAGGTGTGGTGCTCGCCCTGGGATTCGGTGTGGCCGGAAATGAGATACTCATCCAGCCGGTGGACCACTTCCTCGATATGGATGCGGAAACGGGCATCGCTGTCGAACATGGTTTGCAACGCTTCGCGGCATTCCTCCGCACCTTCGGCGCGATTATCGCGGCTGTCGATCCAGACGCAGTTCTCGTCGAGCAGGGCGATGGCGCCGGTGGCATCCTCATGATTCACCGCGTCGACGAATTTTCTGACAATCGTCTCGCCCGTCCAGAACATAAATTCGACTCACCCGTCCAGAATATGAAACCTATCATGAAACTATAATTCTTCTCAGCGCATTAAGGATACTCGCTTACCTTGATTCAAGAGGGCGACGAAAAACGCCCGCCCCTTTCGAGGCGGGCCTTTGATCATTCGCCTAATTGCGCTGCGGTTCAGCCGACGATTTCTTCCGGCTGGAAGAAGAAGGCGATCTCGATTTTCGCGTTCTCATCGCTGTCCGAGCCGTGGACCGAGTTGGCCTCGATGCTCTCGGCAAAGGTCTTGCGGATCGTGCCTTCGGCGGCGTCGGCGGGGTTGGTCGCGCCCATAATATCGCGGTTGCGCTTTACCGCATCCTCGCCTTCCAGCACCTGCACCACTACCGGACCGCTGGTCATGAATTCGACCAGTTCGCCGAAGAAGGGCCGTTCCTTGTGCACAGCGTAGAAGCCTTCGGCCTGATCGCGGCTCATGCGGATGCGCTTGGACGCGACGACGCGCAGGCCTGCCTCTTCCAGCATCCTGGTTACGGCGCCGGTCAGGTTGCGGCGGGTGGCGTCGGGCTTGATGATCGAAAAGGTGCGGGTAACCGCCATCTTGAAGTTCCTTCGAATGTCCGGTGGGGAGAATTGCGCGCGCCCCTAGGGCGCGCCCGCCATTAACGCAAGAGGGCAGCCGGGCTTACTCTCGTCATCTGCGCCTGTTTTCGCCGATCATCAGGTGGCCCGTCGTGCCGTCTTCGCCCGAACTGGCATTGAAGCTGAAAACGCGCTCGTCATCGTCCTTGCCGCTGATCATATGCGTGTCTTGAGTCTTCATATCCATCTGGATGGTAAAGCCGGCGCTTTCGGCCTGCCCTCTGTAGAATTCGACCATGTCTTCGGGCGATGCGCTACTCTCCATCATGACATTCATGCCCGAGCCTTCATTGTGGCTGACCTGGCTGCTGGAGATGACTTTCGCCCCGCGGTAGACAGAAAAGCCACGCGGGAGGCCGGCGGCAAGATTGGCCCCGGTGCGGATATTGACGCTCTCGCCGTCATTGCCGCGAAATTCGATATTGGCCTCGCCGCTGCTCCGATCGACGCTGTATTCGGCCTCGCCGTCCTCTGTCGTGACAGTCGCGGTATCTTCCGAACCGCAGGCCGCGAGCATCGCCGCGCCCGCAAGAATTGTTACCAGACGCATGACGAACTCCCTTTCAAAAGCGGCGCCGGTCTAGCCGGTCTAGCCTTCCGCCGTATTGCGGATGAAACGGTCGAGCAGGCGCACACCAAAGCCGGTAGCACCCTTGTCCCATGTCGCGCCGGCCTTGTCGGCCCAGACCATGCCCGCAATGTCGAGATGCGCCCAGGGCCGGCCCTTGTCGATGAACCTCTGGAGGAACTGCGCGGCGGTGATCGATCCGCCCCAGCGGGGGCCCACATTCTTCATGTCCGCGATCGGGCTATCGATCAGCTTGTCGTATTCCGGCAGCAGCGGGAGGCGCCAGAGATTCTCACCCACGCCCTTGCCCGCCCCTGTGAGGCCTTCGACCAGCAAATCGTCGTTGGAGAAGGCGCCCCCATGTTCATGGCCAAGCGAGATGATGATCGCGCCGGTCAGCGTGGCGAGATCGACAATCCGTGACGGATCGAAGTTCTTCTGCGTCCAGGTCAGTGCATCGCACAGCACCAGCCGCCCTTCGGCGTCGGTATTGATCACCTCGACCGTCTGGCCGGACATGGTGGTAACGATATCGCCCGGGCGCTGGGCCTTGCCGTCGGGCATGTTTTCTACAAGGCCGACCACTCCGACGACATTCGCCTTCGCCTTGCGCCGGGTGAGAGCGAGCATCGCGCCGGCGACCGCCGCCGAGCCGCCCATGTCCCATTTCATGTCTTCCATCCCGGCCGGCGGCTTGAGCGAGATGCCACCCGTATCGAAAGTCACCCCCTTGCCGACAAAGGCCACTGGCTTGTCGTCGGCGTCACCGCCGAGCCACTTGATGGCCAGCAGGCGTGGCGGGCGGGCAGAACCCTGCGCGACACCCAGCAGAGCACCCATGCCGAGCTGCGCCATTTCCTTCTCATCGAGTACAACGAGGCCCGCGCCGGTCCCCGCAAAGCGTTCCTCGCAGCGAGCGACGAAACTTTCAGGGTAAATCACATTGGCCGGTTCCGCGACCAGTTCGCGGGCGAATTCGACACCGTCCGCGACAGCCGCCTCTACAGCCCAGGCCGCTTCGGTACCTTCGGGTGCGCCCGCGACCACCGCCCTGACCAGGGTTTTCTTCTGCTCATCCTTCAACTTGGTACGGTAGACGTCGTAGCGCCAGTTCCTGAGCCGCAGGCCCATCAGCACCGCGCAGACATCGGCAGCGGAAAACTGGCCGCCGGACAGGTCCAGCCCAACCGCATCCTCACCCGACGCAAGATATTTCGCGGCCAGTGCCGCGCCTGCTCGCTCCAGCGCGGAGGTACGATCCTTGGCGTCTCTCTTGCCAATACCGACCAATGCCAGTCGCACGATACGGCCGTCGCGTTCTTCGAAGGTTTCGAACAACTGTCCTGGTTTGCCGGTAAAGCGCGCTGCCTGCGCGCCTTCCTCACCCGCGCGCGCGAGGCCCAGAGGAAAGACATCCTGCTCCACCAGCCGCGCGACAAGGCGCGGAGTGGAAGCGTCAAGGACATCGCGGAATTCGATCTGCATGGATTCTCCCAAAATTCTGGCTGTCGGCAAGCTGGCGCATTCTGGCGCGCGCTACGATTGCTGGCGTTGCAGTTAGGCGCGACCGGTGCGATAGGCAAGCCATGCCCAGCCTCGCGCAGCCGCTGCTGCAGGTCGACATTTCCTGCCTGCCCGCACTGCGCAGAGCGACTGCGTGGGTTGCCCTCGCCATTCTCGCCGTGCCGGTTGGCGCATTGGCACAGGAGGGATCGTCCGAAACTGCGGAACAGCCGGGCCAGCCCCAAGCAGAGCCCCGGGAGATCGCCTTCGAGGCGAATGAGCT
>DASWIR010000126.1:0-4296 GCA_036397575.1 Alteraurantiacibacter sp.
CTGGGTGACGACGCTGACCGTCTGCGGCGTTTCGATCGGGGTCAGCGGAAGACCGGTCGCGGCAGTCGGTTCCTCGCTGCGGCCATAGCCGATAACGACGATCTGATTGGCGGAGGCATTCTCCTCCCCGCCCTCTTCCTGCGGCGCATCCTGCGCGTGGAGCACGGCCGGCACAGCCAGCAACAGCGAACCAGTCGACAGCAAGCGAAACGAACGAATCATCAGTACCCCTCTTCGATTCCGGCGCTCCGGCAAGCGAACCGGTCGAGCGCTATCCGGCAGATCGGCCGGCGTGGCGCACGGTAATGATATTCATTCGCAATTGCAAGTAAGGACTATGCGACAGCCTACTCCCAGAACGCCACCCAGCGGCATTCGATGCTCTCGCGGATATTTGCATCCGGAATGCTGCCGTCGATGAAAGCGGTATGCGGGCAGCGCCAGGTCACTGAATGGTCGCTGTCCTGGAACTTGAAGAGCAGGATATCGTCGCGTTCCATATTGGAGAAATACCACCAGCGATGGCCCGGATCGTATGACGGGATGGTCGCGGCGAGCATGTTCTCCTCGCCTTCCACCGGGGCCGCCGCCGCTTCCGGATCGGGGAATTCGTCGACAACGAACAGCGTGTTCGACTTCTCCTCCCCGCCGAAACTGCTGCGCCCGTCGCACAGCGCCAGCGGCACGTCCTGCGGCGGCGGCGAGAAGGTCCGCCAGTAGGATCCGACAATGTAACGCTTATAGCCCGGCCCGTCGGGGACTTCCTTCTCATAGGTCCCCTTCGCCATCATTCGCCCGGTCGCCTCGTTGAGGTCGATATGCGCCTCGCCGGCCGGCGGCTGGATACCGCCCGAGTGCTGGTAGTTCTCGACCTTTTTCTGCGCGTGCTGGGTGAGGTCGGCCGAGGTGCGGATCATCCACCCGCGCGTCACGACCTTGCTCGCGCCGGTGCGGCGCTTCACGTCCTCGGCGACCTCCGCCTGGTAGATGCGGTCGACTTCTTCCTTGTCGTGGAAATCCTTCACCGCAGTCGGGTTCTTGCCGATCGTGAAGCCATGCACGTCGAACTGGAAATGGCCGCGGATCGGCATTCCGTCGCGCACCGTCACCCGGTGGTCGGAATAGGTGCCGATATTCATCTCCTTGCCCTGGCTGACATAGCGGCGAGTGACGAAATCGCCCGGATCGACATAGCGGATCGTGGTTTCGACCTGCCGCGCCCGATCCTCGAATTCGCGATCCTCCGTAGTACCTGCCAGGGTTGCCATTGGCCCTCTCCTATTGTTCATAACGTGCGTTACAATGTGCCATGCGGTGCTGGCGCGATGCAAGCGCGGCGATTAAGCCGGAGCACAACGGGAGAGAATATGATGAGTGCATTGCCGCCAACAAGCGACGACCGCGCGATCTGGGATTTGTGGCAGGCGCAGTTCTACCTGCCGGTAGCGACCGTGGCCGACGAAGTGGGGACCTTCAAGGCATTGTCCGAGGCGGCGCTGACCACCGATGAACTGGCAGCTCAATTGGACGTCGATGCGCGGGCGCTGTCGATCCACCTTGCGGCGCTCTGCGCGGCCGGCCTGGTCGAGAAGCGCGAGGGCAAATGGCGGGCCAGCGCGGTGGCGCGCACCTGGCTTCACCCTGAAGGCGAAGGATATTGGGGCGGCTTCTGCCGCACCTTCAGCGAGCGCACCCTATATCACGCACAGCTCCTCGAAACGCTCAGGACCGGCACGCGGCCCGAGGATTCGAACAGCGGCGCGCATGAGTGGGAACGCGGCGAGATGAGCGCCGAGGCCGCGCAGAAAATCGCCGCCTTCATGCATTCGCACAGCGTCGCCGCGGCAAGGGGCGCGGCGGCGCAGCCGGTCTTCGGCGAGATCGCCAGCCTGGCGGATATCGGCTGCGGCTCGGGCGTTTACGGGATCGAGATCGCCAGGGCCAATCCCGGGCTCGAAGTCACGCTGATGGACCTGTCCGCCATGTGCGATGCCGCACAGGCCTATATCGACAGGGCCGGCATGGGCGAGCGGGTGAAGACCGCTCCGGTCAACATGTTCACCGAAGACTGGCCGACCGGCATCGAGGCGCATTTCTTCTCCAACGTCTTCCACGACTGGTCGGAGGAGACCAACCGCCTGATCGCGAAGAAGAGCTTCGCCGCGCTCCCCAGCGGCGGGCGCATCTTCCTCAACGAGGTGCTGATGAACGATGACGGCGCCGGTCCCTGGCCGGCGGCGGCCTTCAGCCTGCTGATGCTGGCCGGCACGCTCGGCAAGCAATATTCGCTGCCCGAATTCCGCACCATCCTCGAAAGCGCCGGCTTCACCGATATCGAGGCAGTGAGCACCGGCGGCGGCTATTTCTCGCTGGTCTCCGCAAGAAAGCCATAGCCCGCCTCTCCGTTCGTCCTGAGGAGGGGTCGAAGCCGCAGGCTGAGAGCCCGTCTCGAAGGACCCCGCTCGCCCCCGTTCCCCGGTTAACCACCTCCCGCAACGCATCGTGGACCAATTGCCCCTCAAGCCGCACGCTCCAGTGGGGACTGGAATATACGGCCAGAAGGCAGGAGAATGACATGTTCAGGCAATTGCTCGCCGATGAGAGCGGCGCGACGGCGATCGAATATGCGCTGATCGCGGTGCTGATCTCGATCGCATTCATCATCGCCGCGACGCAGATCGGGCTCGACCTCGCATCGACCTTCAGCAGCATCGCCGGCGTGCTGAATACCGCCAACGCCGCGGGGTAACGTTCCGCCCTCAAGCAGCGAAGCGGTAGGGCAGACAAAGACTCCCTCAAGCAGCGAAGCGGTAGGGCGACAAGAACGCCCTTCCCCTCACTCGTCACCCTGAACTTGTTTCAGGGTCCATTTCTCCACCTGGTCCGTCCGGTCGTGGGGCGCGATGGATGCTGAAACAAGTTCAGCATGACGAAGAGGGCAAGGGCAGGGTTGGCCCACAATCCTGGTGGCCTGGAAAGCAACGGGCTCCCGAAAGGAGCCCGCAAGGCCGACCGGCCGCCCGAGCTTATGCGAGGAAAGCCAAGCGGGCCGGATGGCCCGCGCCCGGCGCCTGAGGGCGTAAACAAACAAACTCCCTCTCCCCCACCCCCAAAAAACCATTTTCCTACACACCTCCCCCGGTGGCACGCTCCCCAGCCCTCCCCCCGATGTAGGATTCGCGCCCATGGAACACGATCGCACGCCCGCCGCCACCATTCCCGACTTCACCCCCGTCCCCCGCAAATGCGAGCGCTCCAACGGCTGGAAGCCCGAAGTCCAGCGCGCTTTCATAGAGGCGCTGGCGGAAACCGGCTCGGTCAAGGCCGCCTGCCGCCGCGTCGGCCGCGCCGATCACGGCGTCTACCAGCTGCGCCGCCATCCGGAGGCCGGGGAATTCCGCCGCGCCTGGCAGGCCGCGCTCGATCTCGGCATCCAGCGGATCGAGGACGTCGCGATGGACCGCGCGATCAACGGCACGGAGGAACCGGTCTATTCCTACGGCAAGCTCGTCGGCACGCGCATCAAATATAACGACCGCCTGCTGATGTTCATGCTCAGGAACCGCGCCCCCGGCCGCTTCGCCGATGGCCGCGCAAAGGCGCTGAGCGCCAGCGACAAGACCCAGCTCGCCCGGCTGAAGAAGGAGTGGCGCGAGGAATGGGAGCGCGAGGAATTCGGCGGCGACCAGGAGACCTGCGATTCCATCGACCGTTTCATCGACGATATGCACACCAACCGCATGGCCAATATGGGCCCCCGCACCCGCGCCGCCTGGGAGGAATACCAGCGGATCGAAAAGGAGGAAAACGCCGATTACGGCAGCTGGCTGGTGGAATGCGAGCAGCCGGACGAACCCAACCCCGCCCCGCCCCGGCTCCCCGCACCGGACGCGGAAAATGCCGCGAGGCCGGAAGAGGAGCCCGACCCGCTGGACCAGGCCCGCGCCCCCATCGTGAAAATGGTGCAAGAACGCACGCAGCAATTGCGCGAAAACGAAGCCTCACCCGCGCCGCCGCGGGCGGAACCGAGGATCATCTCCTTCAACGATTTCCCGGTCCGCAGGTACTGAGGAACCATCACAGCTCCCCATCCCCGTCATTGCGAGCGGCGAAGCCGCGCGGCAATCCAGCCCCCGCGCCGGCGGGATAGCCGGAAGCGCGGATCATCACGTACTTCCACTCGTCATCCCCGCGGAGTCGCAGACGGCGCGCAGCGCCAACGCGGCAGCGGAGCGGACAACTCCCCATTCGTCATCCCCGCGAAAGCGGGGACCCAGTCGGCTTTGACTGTAACTG
>DASWIR010000127.1:0-2992 GCA_036397575.1 Alteraurantiacibacter sp.
GAGGCGAGCGGCGAATATCAGGAGAAGAGCGAGATCGGCTGGGGCCACCAGATCCGGTCCTATGTGCTCCAGCCGTACCAGATGGTGAAAGACCTTCGCACCGGCGTGACCACAGGCAATCCGCAGGCCGTACTCGATGGCGAAATCGACGATTTTATCGCCGCGGCGCTGGCTCAGCGCGTGACCGGCGAGAAGGTCGAAGTGGAGGATGTGGAGTGAGGATAGGAGCGGCGCTTCTCCTCGCCACAGCACTGCTTGCCGCGGGCTGCAAGCGAGTGGACGACGAACGGCCGCCCAGCGCGCGCGAATTCCCGCGCGCCTATCGGCCGGTTTCCGAAAGCGCGGGCAATGCGGTATCCACCGAAAGCGCACGCGACGACCGGCGCGAAGCGCAGACGGTGATGGACCTGGCCGGCATTCGCCAGGGCATGAGCGTTGCGGATATCGGTGCGGGTGACGGTTATTACACGGTTCGTCTTGCCGCGCGGGTCGGCGGCAATGGCCGGGTGCTGGCGCAGGATATCGACGACTCGGCACTCAAGCGGCTCGGCGCGCGCGTTGAACGCGAGCGGCTCGACAATGTCTCGATCAAACTGGGCGCGCCCGACGATCCGCGCCTGCCGGAAAACAGCTTCGACCGAATCTTTCTCGTCCACATGTATCACGAGGTCGAGGAACCCTATGCCTTTCTCTGGCGGCTGTATCCGACGTTGCGTTCCGGCGGGCAAGTGATCGTGGTGGATGTCGATCGGCCCACCGACCAGCACGGGATCGATCCGCGCTTGCTGTTCTGCGAATTCGCATCTGTAGGCTTTCGTTTGGTGGAATTTGTCCGTAAGCCCGAGATAGCGGGGTATTATGCGCAGTTCGAGAGTTCGGGTGAACGGCCCGAGCCGCAGGATATCGATCCGTGTAGCAGCCCCGGAAATGATCAAACAAACTCGGCGCTTTGACCGGTGCGGGTGAGAGAGTAAGAAATTGATGTCTTCATTCAAGGGCCTAAGCCCGATCGTCTACGGTGGACGCGAAGTCTGGCCGCTTATTGAAGGCGGCAAAGGCGTATCTGCGACCAACCATATGAGTTCGGGCGCCTGGGCTGCGGCTGGCGGGATCGGCACGGTGAGTGCGGTGAACGCCGATTCTTATGACGCCGAGGGTAAGATCGTTCCGCAGGTCTATGACCAGCTGACCCGCAAGGAACGGCACGAACAGCTGATCCGCTATGCGATCGACGGCGCGGTCGACCAGGTGAAGCGGGCTTACGAGATCGCCAGCGGCAAGGGCGCCATCAACATCAACGTCCTGTGGGAAATGGGCGGGGCGCAGGCGGTGCTCGAAGGCGTGCTAGAGCGAACCAAAGGCATGGTCACCGGCGTGACCTGCGGTGCGGGAATGCCTTACAGACTGGCCGAGATCGCCGAGCGCTTCAACGTCAATTACCTGCCGATCATCAGCTCTGCGCGTGCCTTTCGTGCGCTGTGGAGGCGGTCCTATCACAAGGTTACGGACCTGATGGCGGCGGTCGTTTACGAAGATCCCTGGCTTGCCGGCGGGCATAACGGTCTTTCCAATGCCGAAGACCCGGACAAGCCGGAGGACCCTTATCCGCGCGTCAAGGCGCTGCGCGAAACCATGCGCGCGGAGGGCGTTTCCGAAGAAGTGCCGATTATCATGGCGGGCGGCGTATGGTTCCTGCGCGAATGGAACGACTGGATCGACAATCCCGAGCTTGGCAAGATCGCATTCCAGTTCGGCACGCGCCCCTTGCTCACGCATGAAAGCCCGATCCCGCAACAATGGAAAGACCGGCTGCGCACGCTTCAGCCGGGCGACATACTGCTGCACCGCTTCAGTCCGACCGGCTTCTATTCGTCGGCAGTGCGCAATTCCTTCCTGCGCGACCTCGAGGGGCGCAGCGAGCGCCAGATTCCCTATTCACGCGTCGAGGCGGGCGTGCATACGGTGCAGCTCGATGTCGGCGTGAAAGGGAAGAACTTCTGGGTCGCGCCCAAGGACCGCGAGCGGGCCCGCGGCTGGGTAGCGAAAGGCTTTACCGAGGCGCTGAAGACACCTGACGACACTGTGGTTTTCGTTACGTCCGAAGAGCGCGCCACCATCCGCGAGGACCAGACCGCGTGCATGGGCTGCCTCTCACATTGCGGCTTCTCCTCATGGAAGGACCATGACGATTATACCACCGGCCGGCTTGCCGATCCGCGCAGCTTTTGCATCCAGAAAACCCTGCAGGACATCGCCCATGGCGGCTCGACCGAGGAGAATCTGATGTTCGCGGGCCACGCCGCTTACCGCTTCGGGCAGGATCCGTTCTATTCGAACAATTTCACGCCGTCAGTGAAGGAACTGGTAGACCGCATTCTGACCGGGGATTGATAAACGGTCTGCCACTTAGCGCCATAGCTGCATGGCCCGGATCGCGTCCGGCATGTCCGAATCCGTATCCGGTCGAGATATCGCCCGCTCCACGATCCGCCATTGGCGCTTTATCCGCGAACGCTGCCACAGGTCCGTGACCCAGGTCAGACCCGACCAATCGTTCTCGCCCATCTTCGCTTCCAGTGTCAGCTGACATGCGAAGATGGCTACGGAACCATGCTTGCGGACATAGACCTCGCCGAAGCGGTAGGATTCGCACTTGAAGCGGGTGGTCGCGGCTTCCAGCCAGCTGGGCCGATCGAGGATCGCGGCTTTGGTCGATCCCAGCAGAAAGATGAAATCGCGTGAGGCCAGCGACTTCATCAGCTTCCTGTCGCGCTGCATCCAGGCGCGCATCCACTGGTGTTCGAGCGTTTCGATCCGGGCGGCGAATTGGTCCATGACGTCAGCCGATTAGCGGATGTCAGGCGGGACGCAAGCTGCGCCAGATTCCGATCAGTCGAATTCCCATGCCCGCTCGCCATGGCTGGTGATGTCGAGCCCTTCGCGTTCCTCGGTCTCGCTCACGCGCATGGGGAAGAGCAACGACGCGGCCAGC
>DASWIR010000128.1:0-4476 GCA_036397575.1 Alteraurantiacibacter sp.
TTTCGTATTCCGCGACGGCAAATATATCGACGCAGCGGGGCAGAGCTTCCGCAGCTTCATGAAGGGCGAGCTGCCGGCACTGCCTGGCGAACTGCCGACCGACAGCGACTGGTGGGATCATCTTTCCACTGCCTTCCCCGAAGTGCGTTTGAAGAGCTTCCTCGAAATGCGCGGCGCCGATGGCGGCCCATGGAACCGGATCTGTGCATTGCCGGCCCTGTGGGTGGGCCTGCTCTATGACGATGCCGCGCTCGATGCCGCGTGGGACCTGGTGAAGGACTGGTCGATGGAGCAGCGCGAAACCTTGCGCGATGCAGTGCCCCTGCTCGCGCTCGATGCGCCTATCCCAGGCGGGGGCAAGCTGCACGATCTTGCGAAAGATGCTCTCGAGATTGCCCGGGCGGGACTTGCGGCGCGCGGGCGATTGAACGATGGCGGAGACAACGAGACCGGCTTCCTCGCCCCGCTGCATGAAATCGTCGACAGCGGACGCGTGCCGGCGCAGGTGCTGCTCGACAAGTTTCACGGCGAATGGGGCGGCGATATCAGCCGCGTCTACGAAGAGAGCTTTTGATGATCGCCGTTATCGGCAGTTTCCGCCTGCCGCCCCTGCGGGTGGCGGAAGCGCTGCCCATGATGCGCGAGGTGATCGAGGCCACTTTGCAGGAATCTGGCTGCCGCGCCTATTCCTATGCCGAGGATGTGGCGGAGGCCGGCCTGTTCCGGGTGATGGAGATGTGGGACAGCCGCGAGGCGCTCGACGCCCACTTTGCCACGCCGCATATGCGGCAATGGACCGCGCAGCGCGATGCGCTCGGCTTT
Source organism: Alteraurantiacibacter sp. (assembly GCA_036397575.1). Lineage (GTDB taxonomy): Bacteria > Pseudomonadota > Alphaproteobacteria > Sphingomonadales > Sphingomonadaceae > DASWIR01. The sequence continues at coordinate 823 of DASWIR010000128.1, forward strand.
TCCGACCGGCGGATCTCGCTTTTTCCGCTCGGGGTGGGTGAAGAACTTTAGGTCCGGATCTCGCAGCGGTTCATTCATAGCTGACCACCTCGAATTCGATCCCGTCCCAGTCGAAGAAATAGAAGCGCCGGCCCGGATCGTAGTCGTCGTGGCCGAAAGGTTCGAGCCCGGCTTCGATCACTACACGCTCGGCAGCGTCGAGATCGTCCACGAGGAAGCCGACATGATTCATCGGCACGCCTTTCACCTGGCGCGAATGATCGTGCCCATCCGAATAGAGCGCGAGATAGGTCGCATCTTCGCCCATATGGATGGAAGTACCGCCCATTTGCGACTTCCCGGCCCAGCGCCGGTACCATCCGAGCAGTTTTTCGAAGAAGGCGGCCGAACGCTCATTGTCGGTCACGGTGAGATTGACGTGTTCGATCCTGCCTTGAGACATTTTTTAATTTTCCTATCGTAAACTATTGTCAAACAAGTCTTTTGCTCGATCCGATCGAGTGCCATCGAATCAACCCACTTGCCTCTTTTGCAACCTCAAGCTAACTTGAGGTCAAGAGATTTTCGTGCTTTTTCGGGAGGGGCTGGTGAACAAGGACGACTTGCTGCCAATCGGAGCGCTGGCGCGCCGCACAGGCGTCGCCGTCTCGGCGATCCGCTTCTACGAGGACAAAGGCTTGCTCCAGTCGCTGCGGACGGGCGGCAATCAGCGGCGTTTCCTGAGGAGCGATACTCGCCGGATCAGTTTCATCCTGATCGCGCAGAAGCTGGGTCTTGGGCTGGCGGAAATCGAGGAGCAGCTCGCCACCCTGCCGCAAGGCCGCACACCAACCCTGCGCGATTGGCAGAGGATCAGCCTGTCGATGCGATCGCAGATCGATGCGAAAATCGCGCTGCTCACCCGCACACGCAACCAGCTCGACCAGTGCATCGGCTGCGGTTGCCTGAGCCTCGCGAGATGCCAGCTTTACAACAAGGACGACAAGCTGGCCGCGGCCGGGCCAGGGCCGAGGAAAGTGCTGGCTTAGCGTCTTTTCGACTTAGATCGAGGCATCACATACTTGTGAGTCCCTGCGGAGGCAGGGACCTCGTGCCATACTCACGATGCTTGCGGCCCGAGGCCCCAGCCTGCGCTGGGGCACACGCACTGCAGGCAAAGTTGGTTCAATCTAAATCAGAAACCCCTAACTGCTACTCCGCCGCCATCGCCTCGGCCTGGCTGAGATCGACGCTGACGAGGCGGGAGATGCCTTTCTCGACCATGGTCACACCGAAAAGGCGATGCATACGGCTCATCGTCACCGCATTATGCGTCACGATCAGGTAGCGGGTCTGAGTCTCCGCGACCATCGAATCGAGCAGGTCGCAGAAACGGTCGATATTCGCATCGTCGAGCGGTGCGTCGACTTCGTCGAGCACGCAAATCGGAGCCGGATTGGTCAGGAACAGCGCGAAGATCAGCGCCGTCGCAGTCAGCGCCTGCTCCCCGCCCGAGAGCAGTGAAAGCGACTGCAGTCTTTTGCCCGGCGGCTGGGCATAAATTTCGAGACCTGCCTCAAGCGGGTCATCGGAATCGATCAGTGCGAGATGCGCCTGTCCGCCTTCGAACAGGCGCGTAAAGAGGTGGCGGAAATGCGCGTCGACCTGCTCGAATGCGGCACGCAGCCTTTCGCGGCCCTCGCGGTTGAGATTGCCGATCGAGCCACGCAGGCGGTGGACCGCCTCGGTCAACTCACCCTGTTCGGCGGAATTGGCACCATGTTCCGCCTCGAGCTTTTCCAGTTCCTCGGCAGCGACGAGGTTGACGGGACCGATCCGTTCGCGGCTCGCCGTCAATCGCTCCAGTTCCGCGCCTTCCTCCGATGAGCCCGCGACTTTGTCCTCATCGAATTCGAACCGGCCGGGCAGGGTCGAAGGCGGGCATTGGAAGCGCTCACCGGAAATGCGGCCCATTTCCTCGCGGCGGCCTTCCTCATTCTCGGCGCGGGCAACGGCCCCGGCGCGTGCCTCGCGGGCGGAAGACAACGCCTCGTTGGCTGCGGCGAGAGCGGTATCGGTCTCGCTCGCTTCGGCCTGAACGGCGGCGACGGCTTCCTCGGCCGCGGCAAGCTCTTTGCCCAGCCGTTCGCGCACGGCGTCGCCCTGCTCGATTTCTTCCATCAGCGCGGCGGGTTTTTCGGCGAAGACCGCACGCTCCTCCTCGATCTGCTCAAGGCGCAGCGCCATGTCGGAAAGGCGTCGGGCGGCATCGCCGGCGCGTGCGTCCCAGCCCTTGATGTCCGATGCGCGGGCGGCACGGCGTTCGCGCGCCACGGCCAGTGCCTGGTCATGCGCGGCGAGCATTGCCATCGTAGCCTGTAAGGCGCCCCGCGCGGCATCGTTCTTCTGCTGAGCGGCGGCCAAGGCTGCGCGTCCGCTTTCCGGATCGGGCAGGGAAGCGCGGCGCTGCTCCGCCGTCGCCAATTCCGCGTCCGCCGCCTTGCGCTGCTCGGCAAGATCGGCGGCGTTTTCGTCGAGCTGGGCGAGGCGAGTGGCGAGCCGTTCGCGCGCTGCCTCGGCCTGATCCAGGGTGCGCAGCGCGGCGCGCTCATCTTCGCTGGCGGAGGCGATTTCGCGTTCGGCAGCGACCAGTTCGGTGCGCAGCGCGTTAAGCGCGGTTTCGGCAGCAGCACTCGCCTCGCGTGCCTTTTCGGCATCGGCACGCATGACAGGCACTTGCGCTTCCAACTCGGCGAGGCGGTTTTCCGCCTCCAGCCGCGCCGCTTCCGCCGCGCCTTCGCCGCGCGAGACGAAACCGTCCCAGCGCCTGAGCATGCCGGACATGGTCACCAGCCATTCACCGGGAACCAGTTCGCGCCCATCATCCTTTTCAGCGACGTGGACCAGCGCAAGGCGCGCTTCGAGCTCTGCCGGACAATCGGTGATGTGATCGGCGAGACTGCCTGGCACGCGGGCAGGGACGGCCCGCCCGGTCCAGAAACGGCCGTCGGCATCGCCATCGGGCTTGCCCAGCACGGCCTTTGCATCCCGGCCCAGCACGGCGGCGAGCGCTCGCTCGTAGCCCTTCGCGGCGCGCAGCTTGTCGAGCGCCCTGGGCAGGCCGCTAGCGGCCTGCTTCACGCGGGCGTCGCGGTCGCGCTGGAGCGCCGCAAACTCGCGTTCGACCCCCGCCAGTTCGGCCCGAGAGGAAGCCAGCGCATTGGCCGCTTCGTCACGCGCGGTGCCCAGCTCTTCCTTGCGGGCCTGCTTCGCCTCCAACTGCTCGCGCAGCTGTGTGAGCCGCCCGGCCGCCGCTTCCGCGGCACTTTGCGCTTCGGCAACCGCTGCATCGGGGTCGACCGCATCGGACAGTTCGGCCCGCACCTGCTCCTGCCGCCGCATCTCCGCGTCCATCCGGTCGAGCCGGGCCTTCGCCTGCGCAATTTCCGCCTCGGCGACGCGCCATTCGGCCTCGACGCCGGCATGATCGGCAGTCGCCCTGGCCAGGTCGAGTTCGGCGGCCCGGCCCGCCTGCTCGGCTTTTTCCGACTGCCGCGCGAGTTCGGGCCGCCGTTCTTCGTCGGCGGCAAGCGCCGCTTCGGCTTCGCGCAGATCCTTCTCCAGCTGGCCCATGGCCTCAACCGCGTCCCTGGTCAGCCGATCGGCGTCGATCCG
>DASWIR010000129.1:0-7234 GCA_036397575.1 Alteraurantiacibacter sp.
GACAAACTGGTGCTGGTCGAAGAATTTTCAACGATCGAGGAAGCGATCGCGCGCGAGAAGGCGATGAAAGCCTGGAAGCGCGACTGGAAAATCGAACTCATCGAGCGAGCAAACCCGGAGTGGGCCGACTATTCGGCGACAGTGCTTTGAGCTGTACGCGGTCCCAGCTTTCGCTGGGACGACGAGTATGCATCAGCCACAATCTGCGCGAACTCTTGCTTGGAAGAATTCTAACCCCCGCCCGCCTTCCTGCGTTCTAGCATCGCCTGCAACCGCACGACCCGCTCGGGCGGAAGCAGCTCGAGCGGGTTGTAGACCGTCTCGAAGGCCGGGATCCCTTCCGGGAATGTGACCCAGGGCATGGCGCTTTCGGTGAAGATCACCGCATCGGGAGTGAAGGCGCCGGGATCGTCCATCGTGCCCAGGCGCAGGCCCAGGCCCAGCCTTCCCAGCCGCGGATAATGGCTCCACAACGCACTGCCGCATTGCGAGCAGCGGCATATGATATGCGGACCGCCGCTTCCCGCCGTCACTTCATGTTCGGTCAGCTCGCCTTCGAGCAAGGTCACCGCCTCGCTTTCGAAGTAGGCGTTGACGACCGATGTGGAGCCGGTCTGGCGCTGGCAAAGGCGGCAATGGCAATTGTTGACGAAGATGGGTCCGCCTTCGACTCTGTAGCGCACATGGCCGCAACCGCAGCCGCCCTCTCTCGTTACCTGCATCTCGATCCCTCCTTTCCTGCGGACTAGCTGCAAACCGCGCAATCCTCGGCCCCGCCTTCCACCTGCAGCGTTGTGTGCTCGATGCTGAAGCGCTGCTCCAGCGTATGGGCGATCTCGCGCAGGAAAGCGTCGCCCGGATGGCCGGCGGGCATCACCATATGCGCGGTGAGCGCTGTCTCGGTGGTGCTCATCGGCCAGATATGGAGGTCATGAACCGTATCCACGCCGGGAAGGCTGGCAAGGTAGGCACGCACTTCGCCCTCGTCGATATTCTCGGGCACCGCATGCAGCGCCATCTTCATGCTGTCGCGCAGGAGCCCCCAGGTTCCCACGCCGATAATCGCGACGATGATCAGCGTCGTCACCGCGTCGATCCACACAGCGCCGGTGTAGAGGATGGCAAGGCCCGCCACGACCACGCCGACGCTGACCAGCGCGTCGGCGGTCATGTGCAGGAAGGCGCCGCGGATGTTGAGGTCGCTTTTCCTCCCGCGCATGAACATCAGCGCGGTCGCGGTATTGATCAGGATGCCGATCCCCGCCACCCAGATCATCGTCATGCCTTCGACTGGCGCGGGATATTGCAGGCGGTTGATCGTCTCGAACAGGATCGCACCCAGCGCCACCAGCAGCAGCCCGGCATTGGCCAGTGAGGCGAGGATCGTCGAGCTCTTGTAGCCATAGGTGTAGCGCGGGCCGGGTGGCTGCTGCGCCAGCCAGCTGGCACCCCAGGCCAGCAGCAGGCTCAGGACATCCGAGAGATTATGCCCGGCATCCGCGATGAGTGCCATCGAGCCGGAAAGGACGCCGAAAGCGGCCTCGACGACGACGAATGCCGAATTGAGGACGATGCCGATCGCAAATGCGCGATTGTGGTCTGCGTACCGGTGCGAATGACCGTGAGCATGATTATGCCCGTGCGAGTGTGCGTGTCCGGCCATCATCCAGTCATTCGTATACGCAGGAATCGAGTCCGTCACGCTGCACCACGCCGATGCGTGCGGCGATGGTGTTGCCGTAGCGGCGGGTGAAGCCGCCGGGGCTCACCACTTCGCGGGTTTTGGGGCTGGGCAGGGCCGCGGCCATGCGGGCTGCTTCCTCCCGGCTCATTCTCGCGGCGGAATGGCCGAAATAGCGCTGCGCTCCGGCTTCGGCGCCATAGGTCCCGACGCCCGTCTCGGCGACGTTCAGATAGACTTCCATGATACGCCGCTTGGTCCACAGATTTTCGATCAGAAAGGTGAACCAGGCCTCGAGCCCCTTGCGAAACCAGCCGCCGCGTTGCCAGAGGAACACATTCTTGGCGGTCTGCTGGCTGATCGTGGATGCGCCGCGCTCCCGCTCACCGCGAGCGCGTTCTCCCAGCGCCTGTTCGATCGCCTCGCGGTCGAAACCGTCATGGGTACAGAACTTGCCGTCCTCCGCTGCAATCACCGCGCGGACCATGTCGCGGTCGATATTCGACAGGGGCTCCCAATCGCGGGTGATGGAATGTTCGTCCATCAGCATGGTCGCGGTATAGGGAATGGGGATGAAGCGCGTCACCAGCACCAGCACGATGCTGAGCGCCGCGAATCCGATCAGGCCGTTGACGACATATTGGAGTATCCGCAGCACCATTGCGATGGGGCTTTAGCGTCTAGTGCGGACATAGAAAATCCTCCCTGTCGGCATTCCGCTATGTGAACCGGGTTTGGGGCACGCCGCGCCATCGCTTTAAGCGCGCGCATCGTAGGCGGCGCGGGCTTCTTCGATCCGGGCGATGTTCTTTTCCGCCCAGGTCCAGACTCCGCAAAAAGCCTCTCCCAGCTCGTGGCCGAGCTCGGTCAGCTCGTACTCGACCCGCGGTGGCACCTCCGGATAGATCGTGCGCTTCACCAGGCCCTCGCGTTCCATCTGACGCAGCGTTTGGGTCAGCATCTTTTGGCTGATTCCGGCCACTGCGCGGCCCAGATCGCTGAAACGGCGGACGCCGGCTTCCTCGAGCGCTTCGAGCACCAGCAAGGTCCATTTGTCGGCGACCCGGCCGATGGTCTCGTTGACCAGCTCGTCCACTTTCGGGTCCTCGTGATAGTTCGTATGCGGCGGATTTTCCATTTCTCACCTTCAGGTAAGTACGACACTTTTCGGTGCCTTCTTTCCAATAGAGAGTTACGGTCTAAATGGAGCGTCCAACCAGGGCAAGGAAGGACCCACCATGAAAACATCCGGCAACACCATTCTCGTCACTGGCGGTGGCAGCGGCATCGGCCGCGAGCTCGCGCGGCGCTGGCACGATCTCGGCAATACCGTAATCGTCGCCGGGCGAAGCGCTCAAACACTCGCCGAAACCGCCGAAGGTCATGCGAAAATCCATGCGATGAGTTTCGATGTCGCCGATCCGGCCGACATTGCGCGCTTCGCGAAGGAGGTGACTGCGGTGCATCCGTCGCTCAACGTGCTGGTGAACAATGCCGGCATCATGCGCTACGAAGACTTGTCAGCACCGCGAGATCTTGCGGATGCCGAGGCCACCATCACCACCAACCTGCTCGGCCCTATCCGCCTGACGGATGCGCTGCTCGAACAGCTGAAGGCGCAAGCGGATGCGGCGGTCGTCAATGTCTCCTCCGGGCTTGCTTTCGTGCCGATGCCCGGGGCGCCGACCTATTCGGCGACCAAGGCCGCGCTGCACAGCTACACGATCGCATTGCGCGAAAAACTGCGCGGCGATGTCGAAGTGCTCGAGATCATCCCGCCCGCGGTCCAGACCGAACTCACTCCGGGCCAGTCGATGCGCGAAAACTACCTCCCGCTCGGCACCTTCATCGAGCAGGTCATGGTGCAGTTCGAAACCGGCAATCCGCCGGAGGAATTGTGCGTGCCCAATACGCTGTTCCTGCGCAACGCGGAGGCGGAGGGGCGCTTCGGCGAGGTACTGGCAATGACCAGTCAGTTCTGACCGGCCGGCAGTCAGGCGAAAAAAAGGGCGCGAGAGGCGGTCTCTCGCGCCCTTGCCATTTATGTGGTCGCCTCAGGCGGGGCTGGGCAGCAACCGCTCGCCGGCGATGCGCTGCATCGCCTTTTGCAACTTTTCGAAAGCGCGCACCTCGATCTGGCGGATGCGCTCCCGGCTGACATCGTAGACCTGGCTCAGTTCCTCGAGCGTCTGCGGATTGTCCGTCAGCCGCCGTTCGGTCAGGATATGCTTTTCGCGATCGTTGAGGCTATCCATCGCTTCCACCAGCATTTCGTGCCGCACTTCCGCCTCTTCGGCTTCGGCCACGGTCTCGTCCTGCAGCGGTCGGTCGTCGGTCAGCCAGTCCTGCCACTCGCCCGAGCCTTCCTCGCCATTGCGCATGGGCGTGTTGAGCGAGCCATCGCCGCCCATCATCATGCGCCGGTTCATGTTGACGACTTCCTGCTCGGGAACGCCCAGATCGGCTGCGATCTTGGCAACATCGTCGGGGTGGAGGTCGGAATCCTCGTAGGCTTCGAGCTGCTTCTTCATCCGGCGCAGGTTGAAGAACAGCTTCTTTTGCGCAGCGGTGGTGCCCATTTTCACAAGGCTCCACGAGCGGAGAATGAACTCCTGCATCGAGGCCTTGATCCACCACATCGCATAGGTCGCCAGACGGAAGCCCCGATCGGCCTCGAATTTCTTGACGCCCTGCATCAGGCCGACATTGCCTTCCGAGATGAGGTCGGAAACGGGCAAGCCATAGCCGCGATAGCCCATGGCGATCTTGGCCACGAGCCGCAGATGGCTGGTGACGAGCTGCGCCGCGGCTTCGGGATCGTCATGTTCCTGGTAGCGCTTGGCGAGCATATATTCCTGCTCGGCCGTCAGCACCGGGAATTTCTTGATCTCGGCGAGGTAGCGGTTGAGGCTCTGCTCGCCGCCCAGCGCAGGGACTGAGAGAGATTTGGTTTTGTTGGTCACGTGGTTCCTGAACCTTTCTATTCGTCGACCGTCATTGCCCGACCCCTGATGGGCATCGGGCGGGTGCGGTCACGGTGAACTCTATATATATACGATATGCGCCATGAAAACCCGCGCAGTTCATCGATTTCAATGACCGGTTTCGTCGATAAGTTCCCGTATATCTGGTGGCAATTCGCTGACAAATCGCAGTTGGTTACCCTTAACAGGGTGCTCGAAGCCGAGAATCGCCGCGTGAAGCGCCTGTCGGCGGAACTCCAGCCGGTCGAGAATGGGACGGATGCCCCTTGGGATGCTGCCATAAACAGGATCCCCCAATAGCGCATGACCGATTGATGCAAGGTGAACCCGGACCTGATGGGTCCTGCCAGTTTCCAGCCTGCACTCGATTAATGCACAGTTATTAAGCTTTTTCAATATCTTATAATGAGTGACCGCATGTTTCCCGCGTGCCGATTTTTCCGGCAGCACGGCCATTTTCTTCCGATTCCTGTCCGAACGGCCGATTCGCGTGGCGATAGTGCCTTCCGCCGGCCGAGGGTGGCCCGCACAGACGGCCAGATAAGCGCGTTCGATCGAGTGGTCCTTGAATTGCCTGGCGAGCCCTGCATGCGCCGCATCGCTCTTCGCGACGACCAGCAGGCCCGACGTGTCCTTGTCGATCCGGTGAACGATGCCGGGCCGCGCGACTCCGCCGATGCCGGATAGCTGGCCTCCGCCACCAACCGCGCAGTGATGCAGCAACGCATTGACCAGCGTTCCCTCGCGGTTGCCCGCGGCCGGATGGACGACGAGGCCCGCAGGCTTGTCCACCACGATCAAATGCTCGTCTTCGAACACGATGTTGAGCGGTATGTCTTGCGGCTTCGCCTCTGGCTCTGCGGTGGGAGGCACGGAAATGGCGAACCCCATACCTTCCCGCACCTTGGCGGAGGCAGCACTGGCAGGCATGCCGTCCACCGCCACGAGCCCCTCGGCGATCAGCGCCTTCACGCGCTCGCGCGAAAGCCCGCTAGCCTCGGCCAATACCTTGTCGAGCCGCCCGGCAGCGGCGATGGTTCCGGTGATGGTTTGCTCATTCGCCAAGAAACAGGCTTCTCTTTCCGTTCGCCCCATCCTGGGCGGCTGGCCGTGCCAGACAGCCAGGTCCGCACCGATCAGGCAACCGCCTGCAACCCCTTGCGCTGAATGATGGAAAGCAGCCGCAAAGCAGGCCCTCCAGGGCGCTTCACGCCGCGCTCCCAATCCGACACGAGATTGCGTGACACGTTGAGATAGGCCGCGAAAACCGGCTGCGAGACGTGCTCGCGCTCGCGGATCGCACGGATTTCGTCACCTGCCAGCATCGGAGCCGGGGTAAGGCACGCCTCGTCGAAGGTGCGGAGCGTCGCGCGCGAGACCGCACCCGCATCGTGCGCGTCGCTCATCATCTCATGGATCGCACCTGCGATCTCGCTGCGGTAGCCCTTATTCTTGGTCGTCGTTCCCATTTTCGATCTCCACCAGCGTTCCCGCCTTTACCAGCCGATCCAGTTCCTTATCGCTCCATCCCAGCACCTCTGTTGCGGCCTCCTTCAACAGCGCAAGGTCTGCTTTCGATATGTTCGCTTGCGCGCTCTTGGCGAAACCGAAGGCAAATATAGCGCGGTCTCCCTGCCGGAACAGGATCAGCGTGCGATAGCCGCCCGACTTACCCCTTCCTGGGCGCGTCACTCGCTGTTTGATGACACCGCCGCCCAGGTCGGCGTCTATCAAACCGCTTTCCGCGCGCTGCACTGCACCTCGCAATGCGGTAGTCGACCAGCCGCTCCTTCCGCGCGAAGCGCTCGAACCAGCCATTCTTGAATATGCGAGTAATGGCCGGCCCCCTGCCTCTACGTCTATATATAACACCTGGCGTTATATTTCAATACGATATGAAGGCTTGGACGCACTGCTTGCCGAGGCCCGGGCGGCGCACCCAGAGACGCCTTGCAGCCTGACGCTGGGCAAGGGCTGGATTCCATCGCTTGCGTGTCGTTAGCGCCGCGCTATCACCGGCTGCGCAGCTGGCAATGGGAACTTACCGTGATGCGTGAAATCGAGGGACGTTTCTTCGACTATCGTCCATTCGGGCCGCGCGATCCGAATGAGGAGCATCGTGCAGCCACGCCGCTCGAGCTGTTCTTCGATCTGGTGACCGTCATTGCCGTCGCTTCGGCGGCGGCTTCGCTTCATCACGGAATCGCGGAAAACCATGCACTGGAAACCGTGCCAGTTTTCATCTTCGCTTTCGCCGCGATCTGGTGGGCGTGGATCAACTACACCTGGTTCGCCTCGGCCTATGACAATGACGGGCCGATCTATCGCCTGTTGACCTTTGTGATCATGGGCGGTGCTCTGCTGCTTGCCGCCTCGATCCCGCGCTTCTTCGACGGGTTCGCGATGGGGCTGCCGGTGGCGGCCTATGTCATTATGCGGATCGGCATGGTGGGGCTTTGGATAATTGCCGCGCGGCACGATCCAAACCGTCGCGCCACAGCACTTCGCTACGCCTGGGGAATCAGCGGTGCGCAGGCCTTCTGGGTGCTGCTGGCCCTGTTCGGCGACC
>DASWIR010000130.1:0-9383 GCA_036397575.1 Alteraurantiacibacter sp.
CTAGGTGTTTGGTCCCGGCATTTGATGGTGCATTATCCGCGCAAGCTTGGAAGGATGCACTATGGGACAGATTTTACACGGGAGCGCCCGCACGACAGAGGCAGTCCGTCGAGCGATACAACATAGTCAAGAGAGCCTGAGGGTCTTGGCGAAGCGGCACGGCATCAATCAGAAGACCGTCGCCAAGTGGAAGAAGCGCTCCGCGGTCAAGGACTTGCCGACCGGCCCGAAGGACGCGCACTCGACGGTGCTGAGCATTGAGGAAGAAGCGATTATCGTCGCCTTCCGCAAGCACACGCTGCTGCCGCTGGACGACTGCCTTTATGCCTTGCAGGGAACGATCCCGTCGCTGACCCGATCCTCGTTGCACCGCTGCCTGCAACGGCACGGGATCAGCCGGCTGCCTGACGTGACCGGCGACAAAGAACCGAAGCGCAAGTTCAAGACCTATCCGATCGGTTACTTCCACATCGACATCGCCGAGGTGCAGACGGCCGAGGGTAAGCTACGCCTGTTCGTGGCGATCGACCGGACCAGCAAGTTCGCCTTCGTCGAGCTGCACGAGAAAGCCGGCAAGATGATCGCTGCCCAGTTCCTGCGCAATCTGGTCGCGGCAGTCCCTTACGCTATCCACACGGTGCTCACCGACAATGGCATCCAGTTCACCAATATGGCGCACCACAAATACGCCTGCCACCATATCTTCGACCGGGTCTGCGACGAGCACGGAATCGAGCACCGCCTGACCAAGATCAAGCATCCCTGGACCAACGGGCAAGTCGAACGGATGAACCGGACCATCAAGGAGGCAACGGTCAAGCGCTACCATTACGACAGCCATGCCCAACTGACCGCTCACCTCCACGACTTCATCGACGCCTACAATTATGGGCGCCGACTGAAGACCCTGCGCGGCCTCACGCCATACGAATACATCTGCAAATGCTGGACAAGCGAGCCTGAGCGCTTCAACTTAAATCCGCACCATCAAATGCCGGGACCAAACACCTAGGCCGTTTACGGTCTAGCGCCGAGCGACCACCCAGCGCAAAGGCGCATCGCTCGCCCCCGTAATCCGCGCGCTGTTGGCGGTCCACAGGAACCATGGCCGCCCGGCATAGTCCGGCTCGAACCGGGTGCGCGCCAGCCATAGCTCGCGCTCGGTCCGCGCGGAAATGCCGTAGCGCGCCTCGAATTCGGGCGAGAGCTTCAATATGGCCGGCTTGCCGACATGTCCCTCGACCTGGTTGAGGAAGGTGGTGAGTTCGCTTTCGACTGCTCCCTCACTCACCCGGCTCTCGCAATCATCGGCGGTTCCTTCCAGCGCGATCACAGGCGGCAGCATGGTCTCGTCGCGCGGGACGATGGTGACAAAATTGGCCGCTTGCCGATCCGCTGGAACGCAAGGATCGTAACGGTGAATCGCGCCCAAAGCGATCCCGGCGGTCAGTGCCGCCTCGAAATTACGGGCGAAGGCTGCATCGCGGCGTTCGGCGCCGCTGCTTGCCTCGAGATAGGCGAAATCCGCGCCCACCGCTCTCAAGGCACGAAAATCGACCGGACCGTCGCGCGCGCCGATAACTGCCCCCTGCACGTCGTACTCACCGCGGCTAGGCGCCCAGTGCTGCTGGTCCCACCACAGCCAGGCCCCGCCCGCCAATACGAACAGTGCCAAAGCGGCAATAATCCGCCAGCGCCATGAAATTGCGCGTTTGCGCCCCACGAAACTCTCCCCTCAGCCCTTGATATGCAGCACGCAGATCAGGGTGAACAGCCGCCGCGCGGTGGAAAAATCGGTTTCGACCTTGCCTTCGAGCCGCTCCAGCAATTGTCTCGCAGACCGGTCATGGATCGCGCGGCGCGCCATGTCGATCGTCTCGATCTCCTGTGCACTCGCCTTGCGGATCGCCTGGTAATAGGAATCGCAGATCGCGAAATATTCGCGCACCGGGCGGCGAAAACCGGCGAGCCCGATCAGCAGCACTTCGGCCGACTGGTCGTTGCAGTCGCGAATGACCATCTGCAGCCGCCCTTCGGCGACCGACAGGCGCAGCCGCCATGGCCCTTCCAACCCCCGTTCCACCGAGCGCACCGGCTGAAACCGGTTCTCCTCGACCAGGTCGTAGATGGCGATCCGCCGTTCCTGTTCGATATCGGCATTGCGCCACAGGATCGTCGCGTCGTCGAGCTCGATATGGGAGATGCGGGCGCTATCCATTCCGGGCATGCCTTTCGCAAGCGCAGCACGAACTGGCAAATGCGATTTTCTTCTCGGCAGTCTTTCAACAGCCTTGTCCCATCGGCCCCGCTTGCGATGAACCGACAAGGCGCGCATCAGAGGCCCATGGCCGACCAAGACCTCCTGACCCGCGAGCGTACATCCGATCCCGCCGCCTTGCCCGCCGGGCGTACCCTGCCTGCTAATATCGAGGCGGAAGCTGCCTTCATCGGTGCGGTGCTGATCGACAACCGCGTCGCCGAAGACCTGCCCGTGCCGATTCGCGCCGAGCATTTCTTCGAGCCGGTGCACGCGCGGATATACGACCGGATCGCCCAACTGCTCGACCGGCAGATGATCGTGACGCCGGTGACGCTGAAGCCCTATTTCGAAGCCGACGAAGCGCTCAAGGAACTGGGCGGAATTTCCTATCTCGCACGGCTCACCGCGGACGGCCAGGGTCTGCTCGCTCCGCGCGAGCTGGCTCAGCAGATCTATGATCTCGCTTTGCTGCGCGAGCTGGTGAAGGTCGGCCGCGACCTCGTCGAAGGCGCACTCGACACTTCGGATGAAGTCGAACCGATGCGTCAGATCGAAGAGGCCGAAGCAAGCCTGTTCAATGTCGCGGAAGGGGCGATGGGCGGCAATGAAGTGACAAGCTTCAAATCCGCCTCGCTCGAGGCGATCCGCATGGCCGAAGCGGCGATGAATTCGGGCGGCGGCATCTCGGGCAAGACCACGGGCCTCGCAACGATCGACGAGAAAACCGCAGGTTTGCACAATTCCGACCTTGTGATCCTCGCCGGGCGGCCGGGCATGGGCAAGACCTCGCTTGCCACCAATATCGCCTTCAATTGCGCCGAAGAGCACCTCAAATATCAGCGCGACGGCGGCCCTTTCAATTACGGAGCACCGGTCGCCTTCTTCAGCCTCGAAATGAGCGCCGACCAGCTGGCGACGCGCATCCTGGCCGAGCAGTCGGAGATCAGTTCCGAAGCGCTGCGCATGGGCAAGCTCAAGCGCGAGGAATTTCAGCAGCTGTCCTTCGCCAGCCAACGGCTGGCCGAACTGCCGCTCTATATCGACGATACGCCCGCGCTCTCGATTTCGGCGCTGCGCACACGTGCCCGGCGGATGAAGCGGCGGCACGATATCGGCCTGATCGTGGTCGACTATTTGCAGCTGCTGCAGGGATCGAAGCGCAGCCAGGACAACCGCGTCAACGAGATCTCCGAGATCAGCCGCGGTCTCAAGACATTGGCCAAGGAACTGAGCGTACCGGTGATCGCCTTGTCCCAGCTCTCCCGCGCGGTGGAACAGCGCGAGGACAAGCGCCCGCAACTATCCGACCTGCGCGAATCGGGCTCGATCGAGCAGGATGCCGACATGGTCTGGTTTATCTTCCGCGCCGACTACTATCACGAGGCGATCCGCCCCGATCACCCGACCGCGGAAAGCTCGCCCGACGCGGTCGAAAAATATGCCGCGTGGGAAGCCAAATATCTGGAGCTGAGGAACAAGGCGACGCTGATGGTCGCCAAGCAGCGCCATGGCTCGACCGGCAATGTGCCGCTGCACTTCCAGGCCGAGTACACGAAGTTCACCTCGCCCAATAAGCGCGACTATTCCGACTACGGTTACGAGTGAGGCGCGCGCCTCAGGGCCCGCAGCTCCATTCGCCCTGGATGGCGCGATTCGAGCCGTCGCTGCGTCGCACGGTCAGGATCGCGTCGTAGGCGGAGCCTTCGTGTTCGGCGAGATTGGCCGAGGTCTGCTCGATATCGATCTCGATACCCTCGGCGGTGAATTCCCCGCGCTGCTCCATCGCACCGAAGCCGCCTTCATATGGCGTGGCCAAGCGCACCACATCGCCCTCTATCCGGACAATGCCCTCACCGCGCTCAGCATCGCCGACGAAGGATTTGGCAAAAAGCAGCGTGTTACCACCTTCGGAGAAGGCGCAGGCCAACTCGTCAGGCAGATCGGCTGCGGCAATGTCCGCCTCGGTCAACGGAGACAGGGCGATCTCGAACATGTCTGCAGCAGCGGGGCCAGGAACCGCTGTCGCGCCCTCCTCTGCGGACTCGTCGTTCTGGGGCGAGCAGGAGATGAGCGCGCATGTGGCAATAGCCACCATCGCGAGGCGGGCGAGCGAGCGAGTCATGCAGCATTCAATGGACGAAGATCCGGCAAGTTCCGTTCCGCTAAAGCCCCAGGTTCAGCCGCCGCGTCACCGTATAATCCACCACTGAGACGAGGAACCAGCTGATCGACCAGCGGAAGCGGTTCCACAGGGTCGCCTGCTTGCGATGCGACTCGGATGTGATCTCCAGCGATGCGGGCAAGTGATCGCCGATGAATTGCCGCATCCGTTCGGCCAGCGCGGCATCTTCGATGCAAAGCATGATCTCGAGATTCACGTAGAGGCTGCGCATGTCGAAATTGGCGCTGCCCATATAGACCGCATCGTCGAGCACGATCAGCTTGGTGTGGAGCTTGCTGGGCATGAATTCGTAGATCCTGGCGCCTGCCTTCAGCAGGCCCCGGTATAGCAGCCGGCTCGCCCCGATGGTCGCGCCATTGTCGGTCTTGCCGGCCATCACGAGCCTGGTATCGCCCCTCCGCGCAATATGGGCGATCCGCTTCCTGAGGCGCGGCGACGGCGAAAAATAGGCCATCATCATGTCGAGGCGCTTGCCATAGAGAAGGTCGGTCGAAATCTTCCGCGCCCAGCTCGAAAGGCCGCGGGTCGGCCCGCCGATCAGGAGCTGGACCGGCCCGCAACCCGGATCCCATTCGCGCACCTTGCGGCGGATCGATCGAAATTGTGCCTTCGGATTCGCAGCCCATTCCTCCAGTTCGGCGAACCAGTCCGAAATCCGCGCGACGACCGGCCCTGCGACGGTGAAGCCAAGGTCGTGCCAGCCATTTTCCTGCGGCGGCGCGAAATAGGAATGTTCGACATTGAAGCCGCCCAGCATCGCCAACCGGTCGTCCGCGATAACGATCTTCTGGTGATTGCGGATGAGGTAGCGCACGCCGAAATGGCCGATGAAACACGCATATCTGCCGCCCACTTCGGTCAGCGGTGCAAAAAAATGCGCATCGGCTTCGGCCCCGAAACCATCGAGCACCAGCGACACATCGACTCCGCGGCGCACCGCCTCACACAGCGCATCACGGACCACCAATCCCGCGTCATCGGGCGAGAAAATATAGAAGGCGAGCCTGAGCGAATGCGTGGCGCCCGCGATAAGCTCGAGCAATGCCTTCAACCGGTCTTGGCCCGCCGGGTAGAATGTGAGGCCGTGCCCTTGCGCGTCGACACGAAAAGGCGCGGGATCGCGATACTCGGCCGCAGCCGGTTCTTTTTCCATCTGCCCTGTCTAGGCTTGCCGGCCCTCTTGTGAAAACCTTGACTTTCGCCCGCTCCCCACCTAACTGCGCCCCCTTCCGGAAATCCTAATTTTTGTGGAGTGCCCGATGGCGCGCGTTACCGTCGAAGATTGCGTCGACAAAATCCCAAACCGTTTCGATCTCGTGCTGCTGGCTGCCCAGCGTGCACGCGAAATTTCGGGCGGCGCGGATCTGACGGTCGATCGCGATCGCGACAAGAACCCAGTCGTAGCCCTGCGCGAGATCGCCGAACAGACGGTCAAGCCGAAGGAACTGGAAGAGTCTCTGGTCCAGTCGCTGCAGCGCATCCTGCCCGAAGAAGAGGACGAGGCGGATGAAATCGGCTCGCTGGCGCAAAGCGCCGAAGCGCTGCGGATCACCGCTTCCGCTCCGACCCGTTCGACTTCGATCGGTGCCGATTACGACGGCTGATTCCTTAGGTTAACCGGGCGGACGAGGCACCGGCGGAGCAAAGGGCTTTGTGAATGCGATACCTGGTCACAGGCGGAGCTGGCTTCATCGGCTCTGCCGTGATCCGGCACCTGATCGGCGAAACCGATCACCAGGTCTGCAATCTCGACAAGCTGACCTATGCAGGCACGCTCACCTCGCTGACCGAGGTGGCGGAAGACCCGCGCTATCGATTCGTCCAGGGTGACATTTGCGACCGCGCGCAGATTGACGGCCTGCTCGAGGAATTCCGGCCCGACCGTATCCTGCATCTGGCGGCCGAGAGCCATGTCGATCGCTCGATCGACAGCGCGGCGGACTTCATCCAGACCAACCTTGTCGGCACCTATACGCTGCTCGAAGCTGCGCTGGCCCATTGGCGCTCCCGCGGCGAACGCGGCGATTTCCGTTTCCAGCATATCTCGACCGACGAGGTGTTCGGTTCGCTGGGGGTGGAAGGACTGTTCACCGAAACCACAAGCTACAAGCCCAATTCGCCCTATTCCGCATCAAAGGCCGGATCCGATCATCTGGTGCGTGCCTGGGGCAAGACCTTTGGCTTGCCGGTTGTGACAACGAACTGCTCGAACAATTATGGGCCGCGCCAATTCCCCGAAAAGCTGATCCCGCTGATGATCATCAACGCGCTGGAAGGCAAACCGCTGCCCGTTTACGGCAGCGGGGCCAATGTGCGCGACTGGCTGTTCGTCACAGACCATGCGGAGGCGTTGGTGCGGGTTTCCGAACGCGCCGAACCCGGCTCTACATACAATGTCGGCGGCAATGAGGAGCGCAGCAATCTCGATGTCGTGAAGGCGATCTGTATGGCGGTCGATGCATCGGGCGAAGGCGCGGCGAGCGATGCCGCATCGCTCATCACCTTCGTCGAGGACCGGCCCGGCCACGATGCGCGCTATGCGATCGACGCGTCGAAGATCGCCGCCGAACTCGGCTGGAAGCCCAACGTCAGCTTCGAAGACGGCCTTGCCCGGACAGTCGAGTGGTACCTTGCCCGCCGCGACTGGTGGGAGCCGATCCGCCAAGGTACGTATCAGGGTCAGCGCTTGGGATCGAAAGCGGCCGGCTAACCGTCACCGCGATTGAAACCGGCCCGGCCCCCGCTATGATGCAGCCCGGCAAGGCGGGGCGGGCATGAGCGATATTCCGGAAGCACTGGGAACCGCGGCGGAAGGCAGCCTGCTTGCGCGCGCGGTCGAGCCGAAGACCGGAGAGGGTGACGGGCATACTCAGGAAACCGTCTGCCTCAATTGCGGCACTCCGCTGACCGGCGCCTATTGCCATGCCTGCGGGCAGAGGGGCCATGTCCACCGCACGATCGGCGCCTTCCTGCACGATTTGCTGCACGGCGCGCTGCACTTCGAAGGCAAGATCTGGCACACTCTGCCGCTGCTGGTGTGGAAACCGGGCAAGCTGACGCGCGAATATATCGACGGCAGGCGCGCAAGCTATGTCAGCCCGATCGCGCTGTTCCTGTTCGTCGTCTTCCTCAGCTTCGCTGTGTTCAGCCTTGTCGGCGGCTCGCAGGCCTTCGATCCCGGCATCAGCGGGATCGAGCAGGTCAAATCGGCCTACGCCACCAACGAGAAGCAGCTCGCGGAGCTGCGCAGCGAACGCGAGGGCAAGCAGGACGATGCGGAGAAGCTCGCCGAGATCGACGGGCGCATTGCCGAATTGGAAGACGACCAGCGAGGCCTGAGAATGGTCATCGGCGGGGTCGGGAGCGAGTTCGAGACGAACTTCCGGGAAGGGTTCGAGCGGAGCCCGCTGCCCGAAGGCAATTCGATTACGGAAGCATTGGAGAAGGCTGCCGAGAATCCGCAGCTGACCATCTACAAGCTGCAAACCAACGCCTACAAGTTCAGCTGGATGCTCATTCCGCTGAGCGTGCCATTCGTGTGGTTGATGTTCCCTTTCTCACGCCGGTTCAAGGGCTACGACCACACGGTCTTCACGACCTATTCGATCACCTTCATGATCGCGCTGGTCGCAGTCTCGAGCCTGCTGTTCTATTACGGGTTCGAGGCGATCGGCGGGCTGCTGCTGTTCTATGCGCCATATCATATGTACCGGCAGCTGCGCGGCGCCTACGGCGTGGGGCGTTTCGGTGCATTCTGGCGCATGCTGGCGCTGAGCCTGTTCGCCTGGGTCGCGATCGGCCTGTTCCTGGCGGCGATCGGCTGGATCGCCGGCTATTGAAATCAGCCGAGGCACCGTGCCGAAGCGCGCCGCTCAGGCGCCTTGCGGCGCCGGCCCGCCTTCCCCGGAAAAGCGCTTGCCGGCCTTGGGAACCAGCGAGCCATGCGCCGGCTGCGTGATCGCCGGCCCCTTGGGCTGATCGGGCCGATCGATCTTGCCGTCCTTCAAAAGCTGCTCGATCTCTTCGCCCGTCAGCGTCTCATATTCCAGCAGCGCCTGGGCCAGCAGTTCCAGCTGATCGCTATGTGTCGTGAGAAGCTCGGTGGCGCGTTTGTGCGCCCCTTCGACCAGGGCTCTAATTTCGGCATCGATCAGCTTGTTGGCTTCGTCGGACATGAAGGTCCGCGTGCTGCCGCCATAGCCGAGATAACCTTCCTGCGTCTGCTCATATTGCAGCGGGCCGAGCTTGTCGGACATGCCCCAGCGGGTGACCATGTTGCGGGCCAGATCGGTCGCATAATGGATATCCGACGACGCGCCGCTCGATACCTTGTCGTGCCCGAAGATCAACTCTTCGGCCACGCGCCCGCCCATGCTGACCGCGAGGTTGGCATGCATCTTGTCGCGGTGATACGAGTAATTGTCGCGCTCGGGCAGGCGCATCACCATGCCCAGCGCGCGGCCGCGCGGGATGATCGTCGCCTTGTGAATCGGATCCGAGGCTTCCTCGTGCACCGAGACGATCGCGTGGCCCGCTTCATGATACGCGGTCATCTTCTTCTCGTCTTCGGTCATCACCATGGAGCGGCGCTCGGCGCCCATCATGACCTTGTCCTTGGCGTCCTCGAATTCCTGCATCGCGACGAGACGCTTGTTGCGCCGGGCTGCTAGCAGCGCCGCTTCGTTGACGAGGTTGGCGAGGTCCGCGCCGGAAAAGCCCGGCGTGCCGCGGGCGATCGTGCGCGGATTGACGTCGGGCGCCAGCGGCACCTTCTTCATATGCACGCCGAGGATCTTCTCACGCCCGTCGATGTCGGGGATCGGCACGACCACCTGCCGGTCGAAGCGGCCCGGGCGCAGCAGCGCCGGGTCCAAGATGTCCGGGCGGTTCGTCGCGGCGATCAGGATCACGCCGCCGCGCACGTCGAAGCCGTCCATCTCC
>DASWIR010000131.1:0-4738 GCA_036397575.1 Alteraurantiacibacter sp.
AGCGCCTGGTCGGCGGTCCCCTGTGCCGCAGCTGCGTCGGCCAGTGCCGTGTCCGCCGTCGACTGTGCAGCGGCAGCCGCTGAGGCGTTCGCGGCGATAGCTGTGTCTTGCGTGACGTTCTCGGCCAGCGCCTGATCCGCCGCGCTCTGCGCGGCCGTGGCATTGGCCAGCGCCGTGTCGGCCGTTCCCTGCGCCGCAGCGGCATCGGCAAGCGCGGTATCGGCGGTAGTCTGCGCCTGCGCGGCAGCGGCGGCGTTGCCGGCGATGGCCGTGTCTTGCGCGGCATTCTCCGCCAATGCCTGATCGGCGGCCGCCTGGGCTCCATCGGCCGTGGTCTGCGCGGCGGCAGCGGCGTCGCCAACGGCGGTAAGCTGCGCGAGATTGACCGCGTCAGTGTCCTGCGTGCCGGCGGCGACGTTGACGATCCGGCGGTAGAACCCGGCGGCACCGACCGAGACGGTCATAGCCTCGTCGGCAACCGAATCTCCGCCGAGCGCGACGGCATAGTCAGCCGTAGCCGAGGCCTGGTACCCGATCGCGGCGCTGCGCAATCCCGTTGCTTCCGAGAGGCCGCCCAGGGCGGTCGTTCCGCCCAGGGCGCTGCTCCCGCCGCCCAGCGCGGTCGCATAGACGCCATCGGCCGAGGCGCCATTGCCCACTGCGGTCGCGGCGACATCGGTCGCCACGGTATTTGCCCCGAGAGCGGTGCTGTTTTGGCCCGATGCCACCGCGGCGACGCCGAAGGCGGAGGCAGCGAGATTCGAAGCCACCGCGTCGCTGCCGACCGCAGTCGAATCCACGCCGCTGGCGACCGCACCGAGCGCGTCGCCATCGTCCACATTGTCGGAATCGCCGCCGATCGCGGTGCTGCCCGATGCGGTCGCCTGTGCGCCCTTGCCCACGGCAACGGTGCCGTAATCGCCCGATACGCTGTCCACGCCGATAGCCACCGCGTCGGTGCCGGTCGCGCTCGCGCCGGTGCCGGTGCTGTTTGCCTGGAAATAGGCCAGCTGCGCGGTGCTGCTGTCGGCCGAAACCTGCAGCGCGGTGATCGCGCTTTCGCTGGCCGAGACGCGCTGGTTGGTGGCGTAGAGCTGGCCGGTATTGACCGCATCGGTGCCGCCCGAGCCGAGCGTGCCGGCGGCGACGTTGACGATGCGCCGCTGGCTGGCGAAGGTCCCTACCGAGACGGTGTTCGCTTCCGAGGCGATCGAGCCGCTGCCGAGCGCAACCGAGTCCGCCGCCGCCGCCTGGCTGTTCGGGCCGAGCGCCAGCGCATCGCTGCCTGTTGCGCTCGCCCCCGCGCCGGTGCTGTTGACGTCGACATAGTCGAGGACGCTGGTGGCGGCGCTGAGCTGCGCGAGATTGACCGCGTCGGTGTCCTCGGTTCCCGCTTTCACGTTGACGATCTGGCGGGTGAAGCCCGTGGTCGCATCGGCTGAGCCGACCGAAACCGTATCGGCGCGATCCGCAACCGACTTGGCGCCGATCGCCACCGCGCTCGTCACGTTCGCGGCCACCTGGGCACTCTTGCCAAGCGCGATCGATCCGTCGGCGCCCGCCTGGACGGCGGAATTTGCGCCAATGGCGATCGTTTCGGTGCTCAACGCCCCCGCCTGCTGGCCGATGGCAATGGCGTCCGCCCCTGTCGCCTTTGCGATATCGCCGAGGATCGTGGCGCCGGCCCCGGTGGCGACCGCATCCGCGCCGATGGCTATCGAACCGCCGTCGTTCGCCGTCGCCCGAGCGCCAATCGCGATGGAGTACTTTTTGCCCGCCGCGTCCACGGCCCGCGCGCCCGCGCCGATAGCGATCGTGTCTTCGCCGGCCGCCTGGGCGTCACTCCCCAGAGCAACGGCGTTGGCGCTCGTCGCCATTGCATTGTTCCCGCAGGCAAGCGAGTCGGTTCCGCTGCCGGTCGCCCCGCCATCGGTATCGACCCCGTCGGTCGCGGTGCCGTCGCCGTTGGTATCAAGCAGGCATTCCTCGGCCTGCGCGGGCAAGGGCGCGAGCGCTGTCGCGGCGATGGCGGTGAACGAAGCGGCGGCCAGAAGGCCGGTGGCGAAAGTGGTCTTGCGCATGGTAAACGATCCCTGATTCCGATCGGCCGCCTGCCCGGCGGCCGCTTGTTGGTCCCCCTCCCGGCCCGATGGGCGCGGAAATTCTCGGAGAGCAGGGCTACAGGAAATTGCGTGAACGAACACGTTGTCAAATCTGGATTTTTTCTGGATTCTTTCGCTACTGCACAAACCTTCCGGACGAGATTTTTCGCCGGCTACTGGTGCTTTTCCGGGGGCTGTCATAGAGTGCCCGGCGAGGGCATCGGATGATTTACAAGGTCGCAGGATTCATCGTCGACAGGGGCCGGTTCGAACTGAGCCGCGACGGCGAGCCGATCGCGCTCCAGCCGCGGGCGATGCGCCTTCTGCTCATGCTGCTCGAAGCCGACGGGCGGCTGGTGACCAAGGCGCAGATCGTCGCCGCGATCTGGGACGGAAGGGCGATCTCCGACAGCGCGCTGACCAGCCAGGTCAAGGCGCTGCGCAAGGCGCTCGGCGATACGCTTCGGCCTTGCCGCATCGTCGGAACCGTCCACGCGGAGGGCCTTCGCATCCTTGCCCCGATCGAAACCCGGCGCCCGGCCGCCGAATTGCCGGCGCGCGGCGGCGAAGCGGAAAACATCGGCGCGATCGGGGCGCAGCCGAGCATCGCCGTCCTGCCGCTCGACCTGCTGCGGGGCGATGGTCCGCCGCCGATCGTCGCCGAAGCGCTCCCGGCGGAGATCATCGACGCGCTCGCCCGAATGCGCTGGCTCAAGGTCATCGCGCGTGTTTCCAGCTTCGGCATGCGCGGGCCGGGCGACGACCTCGATCATGTCCGCGAAAGGCTGGGGGCCGACTATTGCCTCTCGGGCCTGGTCGAAACCGCCGGCGACAGGCTGAAGGTCGGCGTCGAGCTCGCCGATACGCGCGACCGAAGCGTCGTGTGGACTCAGCGCTACGAGGCCGGGCTGGAGGAAGTCCACGCCCTGCGCGAAGAGATCGTCGGCAGCGTGGTTTCCAACATCGAGATAACGGTCCCGCAGCACGAGATGAAGCTGACGCGGCTCCGCGACCCTGACTCGCTGACGGCGTGGGAACTCTATCACACCGGAATGGGCCGGCTGCTTTCACCGTCGCGGCTGGCGGTGCAGCCGATCGAGGACGCTTTCCGCCGGGCCTTCGCGATCGATCCGGACTTCGCGCGCGCGCATGCCGGGCTGAGCGAATTGTGCTGGCGGCAGCTGAAAGAGCAGATCGAGCTGCGGCCGGAAAGGCTGGCACTGCTCCTGTCCAAGGCGGAGCACGCGGCGGAACGCGATCCCGACGACCCCTTCGTCAGCCTCGTTCGCGGCCGGGCGAGCTTTTTCCAGCAGCGGCCGGAGGACACGGACTTCTGGTTCCGGCGCGCGATCGAGAAAGGGCCCAGTTTCGCCCTGGCGCATTATTCCTACGGCAACGTCCTGATGTTCCGCGACGACCCGGAACCGGCCAGGCGGCATCTCCTGCGCGCCGCCGAACTGAGCCCGCTCGATCCCGACTTGCACCGCATCTACGCGCTGCTGGCGACGGCAAATGCAATGGAAGGGGAATTCGGCTCCGCCGCCGAGTGGTCGAGCAAGGCGATGGCGCTCCCGCACGGCAGCTTGCTGGTCACGCAGGTCGCGCTGTGCACGATGCATCTTGCCGGCCGCGAGGAGGAGGCGCTCGAACTGGCGCAGCGGATCGGGCGGATGGGCCAGGGTACCGACATGACCGGCGCCATGCAGATCATACCCGTATCGCCGGTCATCCGGGAATTGGTGGAAAGGTCGATCGCTCACTACGGACTCAACTGATCGCCCCCGATGGGGCGGCAGCGGCTTCCCGTTTGCGGCAAGTCAATGCGCGATCCCGCATCACGCCGGTAAGGATGGTGCGGAACCTTTATTGCAAAGGAATGGCGCGCGTGGCTGGCGAAGCAGCACGAACCCTTATGCCTTACCAGGCACTGGGCGGATCGGAAGCGATCCGGCGCATCGTCGAGCGCTTCTACGACCTGATGGATAGCGAGGAGCAATATGCGGAATTGCGGGCGATGCATGCAGCCGACCTTAGCCCGATGCGCAGCTCGCTCGCGGGCTGGCTGATCGGCTGGGCTGGCGGCCCCCGCAACTGGTTCCTCGAGAATCCGGGCAAATGCATCATGCGCGCCCATCGCGCACTCGGCATAAGCCCGAACACCGCGAGCCAATGGTCCGACGCGATGGCCCGCGCCATCGCCGATTGCGGCCCGAAAGACCGCGAGCTTGGCAAAATGGTCGCGGAGAAGCTCGACCTGATCGCCCGGGCGATGGTGGTGCGGGACGCCTGAAGCCTGTCAAAATTCGGTCATTCGATCATCATCCCCTATTCGTCATCCCCGCGCACGCGGGGACCCAGTCGGCTCTGACTATAACTGGGTTCCCGCGTGCGCGGGAATGACGAGGGAGGAGAGATGCGCCTACGGCCTAATCGGCGATCTGCACCCGTTTCTCGCGCGACGTCGCGCCGCCGATCAGGCGAAGGCGTGACGCCGCGATGCCAAGGGCACTTGCCAGCAGTTTGAGCGCGGCATCATTCGCCGCGCCATCCTGCGGCTTGGCGCGAATTTTCACCAGCAGGCGGCCACCCGCAATCTCGATGCCTTCCTTGCGCGCGCCGGGCGTGACGCGCAGCGC
>DASWIR010000132.1:0-3526 GCA_036397575.1 Alteraurantiacibacter sp.
CGGGGAAGACTGGTTCGCCGCCGCCATGTTCCCCGAAGCGACATTCGAGACCGATGCGATCCGTTCCGAAGGCGATGGATATGTCGCCGACGGCACGCTGACCATTCGCGGGATTTCGCAGGATGTCAGCCTGCCCTTCACTCTCGACATCCAGAACGACATCGCGCGGATGAACGGTGCGCTGACGATCGACCGGAGCATTTTCGGCGTGGGCCAGGGCGCGTGGGCGGATGGCAAGACTGTGGCGCTGGAAGTGAAGGTGGAAGTCAGCGTGGTCGCGCGGCGGGCGGGCGCCAGCTGACGGATAAGATATGCGGGTATCAAGCAAGCCGCTGAAAGGTTTGGTGCGGCAAAGCTGAACGGCATCGTTACGATAAAGGGCCCACAGGGCACACCGTGTGCCCCCATGTAAACCCTCGAAAAGCGAGGATTTACATGGGGTTATGGGCATGGGCACAGGGGCACACTTTGCCGGGCACAGGGGCACAGTTGGGACCCCGAGGTGAGAATAGGCGAAGGCACCAAGCAAGCATTAATCTTTCGTCATCCCCGCGAACGCGAGGAGCCAGTTGCGGTTGGAGCCGACTGGGTTCCCGCGTTCGCGGGAATGACGAATTGGGGTGAGAAGGCTGAGGCGTGCGCCGCTTTTTCGCGCGCATGGTTTGGCCTCCGCGTGTGCCGCGTAGAGAACCGGTTCGAACTGACGATGTGAAAGAGCCGCGGCGAGTGTGGACTGGGCGCCGGGCTGTAGGAAAGCTGTTTCTTCACATCATCTCCCCGTCGCCCCTGCGAAGGCAGGGACCCAGATAAGTTAACCGCTCGTGCTATTGTCCGTGGTGGGCGAGGCCTTTGCCGATTGCCGTCGGTGCCAGATCGAGAGCCTGGATGGGCCCCTGCCTGCGCAGGGGCGACGACAGGGGATCAGGGGATCAGGCGATCCGCGCTCGACGCGCTGAACGCTCCGGCGTCCTTCGAGACGGGCTCTCAGCCTGCGGCTTCGAGCCCTCCTCAGGACGAACGGTGGAGGGGAAAGGCCCTATTCTGCCGCTTCCGGCTCGTCTCCGGCATCGTTATCGCCGGCCCCTGGCAAGCGGGGCGATCCTTTCGCGTCGCTTGCCGTGTAGCGCGGCGCACCCTCGACCAGTGGAATCTCCTCGATCTCGCGCGCGATTTCGAGCCCCTTTTCCGCCATGCGGCGGCCCGAGGTTAAGACGTTGCGCTCGAAGCTTCCGACGAAGCTGTTGTAGTTCTTGACTGCCGTTTCCAGCCCGCCGCCCATGCGCTTGAGATGTTCCGAGGCCACGCGCAGCCGATCATAGAGTTCGGTGCCGATGCGGCCGATCTCCTGCGCTTCGCGGGCGAGCGAATCCTGCCGCCACACTTGCGCCACGGTGCGGGCGATGGCGACGAGATTGGTCGGCGTCGCCAGCAATACGCCGTTCTTGAAGGCAAAGTCCCAAAGCTCGGGATCGGCTTCCAATGCAGCGGCGACGAAGTGTTCACCGGGAACAAACATCACCACGTAATCGGGCGCTTCCTCGAACTGGCTCTGATAGCTCTTGGCCCCAAGTTGCTGGACGTGAGTGCGCATCGACCTGGCATGGAGGTCCAGATGACGCTTGCGCTCTTCGTCACTATCGGCCTCGAATGCCGCCTGATAGGCATTGAGCGAGACCTTGGCGTCGATCACCAGCTTCTTCTGCCCCGGCACATGGACGATGGCATCGGGCCGCAGCCGCCCGCCCTCGGTGTCGATCGAGTGCTCGAGGTTGAAATCGGTGTGTTCGGAAAGGCCGCATTGCTCGAGGACATTCTGCAGAGCCCGTTCACCCCATCTGCCCCGCGCCTTGGGCGCATTGGTCAGCGAATTGCCGAGGCGCTGCGCTTCGCGGCGCACCTCTTCCTGTCCCGCGCGCATGGTCTCGATCAGACCAGTCAGCTGGCCGAAGGAATCGACCCGCTGTTTTTCCAGGCTGACGACCTGTTCCTCGTAAGACTTCAGCCTTTGGTGGACCGGATCGAGCAGCGATTTGAGCTTTTCCTCGCTGGCCTTCTCTGAATGCCCGAAACGCTCCTGCGCATGCTTGAAGAACTCTTCCTGCGCGCGCGACAGCACTTCGCCGCCCGTTGCCTTGAATTGCGCAAGCAACTCCTCGCGGGCCTTGTTCAGCAGCTCGATCTGCTTGTCGAAATTCTCCGCATTGGCCGTGAGCGTCGCAATCTCGATCCGCGCCTGGCCCAGTTCGGCTATTGCCTGCTTAAATTCGCTTTCGCGGGTCGAGACAGCGCGGCCCCAGAGCGCCCAGCCAATGCCAAGCCCGAAGAGGAGCGCAGCGCCTGTAATGACAACGACAATCGGGTCCAAAATGCGATTCCTGACAGAACGAACGGAGAACGTAACACTCGCCCGGCCCTGTCACAACCCCGCTCCGCCCGCTATCCCCCATCCTGCCATGGAGGCCAAAATCAGGACTTGGTAAGGAAGCTTCAAGAATGTATGTGCAGCTTACAATTCAGGTTCGCGAAAACTTCGCGATTGCGAAAAGTTGACCACTCGCCCCAGCGGATTTGGCCCAAATCCGCGAGACGCGAACGGGAAGAGACGCCGAGGAAAGGACCCAGACCCGATGCCCACCGATATCGAAATCGCCCGCCAAGCCAAGATGAAGCCCATCGGCGAGATCGCCGCGAAGCTGGGCATACCGGACGAATCGCTGGAACCCTATGGCCGTTTCAAGGCCAAGATCGCAATGGACTGGATCAATCAGCAAAAGGACCGCGAGGACGGCAAGCTGATCCTCGTAACGGCGATCAACCCGACTCCGGCAGGCGAAGGCAAGACCACGACTTCGGTCGGTCTGACCGACGGTCTCAACCGGATCGGCAAGAACGCCGCGGTCTGCCTGCGCGAGCCGAGCCTCGGCCCGTCATTCGGCATGAAGGGCGGCGCGGCCGGCGGGGGCCATGCCCAGGTCGTGCCGATGGAGGACATCAACCTCCACTTCACCGGCGATTTCCACGCGATCACCAGCGCGCACAACCTCCTGAGCGCGATGATCGACAACCACATCTACTGGGGCAACTCGCTTGAGATCGACACCCGCCGCATCAGCTGGCGCCGGGTGCTCGACATGAACGACCGCGCGCTCCGCCAGGTCGTCACTTCGCTGGGCGGCGTCTCCAACGGCTTCCCGCGCGAAACCGGGTTCGACATCACCGTCGCATCCGAGATCATGGCGATCCTGTGCCTCGCGACTTCGCTCGAGGATCTTGAGGAATCGATCGGCAACATCATCGTCGGCTACCGCCGCGACAAGACCGCGGTCACCGCGCGCGACATCAAGGCGCATGGCGCGATGACCGTGCTGCTCAAGTCGGCGATTCAGCCGAACCTGGTGCAGACGCTCGAGAACAATCCGGCGTTCATCCACGGCGGCCCGTTCGCCAATATCGCGCATGGGTGCAACTCGGTGACCGCCACCAAGACCGCACTCAAACTGTGCGACTATGTCGTGACCGAGGCCGG
>DASWIR010000133.1:0-2456 GCA_036397575.1 Alteraurantiacibacter sp.
TCGCCTGGGGCTGGGCCGAGCATGGCTGGACGCTGATCTACACCGGCTGGAACGCCTATCCGCTGTGGTATGCGCCGCTATCGTTGATGCTTTACCTCTTCGCGCATGACACGTGGTTTTACTGGACTCATCGGCTGCTGCACCGCCCGCGCTGGTTCCACATCGCCCATACCGCGCATCATGCCAGCCGACCGCCCACGGCCTGGACGGCAATGAGCTTCCACCCTCTCGAGGCGCTGATGGGAGCGGTGGTAATCCCGGCGCTGGTCTTCGTGATCCCGATCCATGCCGCCATGCTGCTGGCCGTGCTCGGCATCATGACATTGATGGGTGTCACCAATCATATGGGCTGGGATATGTTTCCGCGCGGCCTCGTCCATTCGCGGCTCGGCGGCTGGCTGATAACGGCAAGCCACCACCAGAAGCACCATGACGAATACCGGTGCAATTACGGCCTCTATTTCCGTTTCTGGGACCGCTTGTGCGGCACCGATCGCGGGCTCTCGCGCCCGTGAGCGAGGATACGGGCGAATTCGGGACGGCAGCGGCGGGCATTTCGCCCGATTCCGCCTTTGCGCCGTTCCGCTGGCCGGTGTTCCGCAACATCTGGTTCGCCAATCTCGCTTCGGCGATGGGCAGCATGATCCAGATGATCGCCGCGGCCTGGCTGATGACCGAGCTGACCGATTCCCATTTGCTCGTCGCCCTGGTCCAGGCCTCGGTGACGATCCCGGTGTTGGCCTTCGGCCTGTTCGCGGGGGTCATCGCCGACAATTACGACCGCCGCAAGGTGATGCTGACGGCCAATGCCGGGATGGTGTTCTTTTCAATCGTCCTCACGGTGCTCGCCGTGCTCGATGCAATCCAGCCCTACAGCCTGTTGGCGCTGACCCTGATCATCGGCGGGGGCTTCGCGCTCAACGGCCCCGCCTGGCAGGCCTCGGTTCGGCTGATGGTCCCGCCATCGGACCTGCCGCAGGCGATTTCATTGAACACCATCGCCTATAACCTGGCGCGCAGCCTTGGGCCGGCCATCGGCGGGCTGGTGCTGGCCGCATGGGGGCCCGAATACGCCTTCGGCGTCAACGCCCTGTCCTACACGGTGATGGTCGTCGTACTGATGCGCTGGAATGCGCACCCGACCGGCCGGGCCGACAAACACCCTCTGTTCCCGGCAATCGGCAAGGCGGTCGCTTATGTCGCGGCAAGCAGCGCGCTGCGCCGAGTGCTGATGCGCAGCCTCGCTTTCGGTTTCGGCTCGATCAGTTTCCAGGCCCTGCTACCGCTGGTTGTGAAGGAACAGCTGCGCGGCAGCGAGACGACATTCGGCATGCTGTTCGGCGCCTTCGGTGTCGGTTCGGTGGTGATCGCGATCTGGGTCGCGCAGGTGCGCCGCAAATACGGGCCCGAGGCGATCGTGACCGCGGCTATGGCGGTTTCCGCGCTGGCCATCGTTTCGCTCGCCTATGCGCCCTCCGTGCCCCTCGCGATGGCGAGCTGCTTCGCCGCGGGCTGCGGCCATGTGGCGACGCTGACCAGCCTCAACGTCTCGATGCAGCTGCGCTCGCCGGACGAGATCCTTGGCCGCTGCCTGTCGATCTTCCAGGCGACCATTTTCGGCGGGATGGCGCTGGGCGCGGGTGCATGGGGCGCCGTTTCCGACATTTTCGGCCTCGCCCAGGCACTCACATGGTCGGGCCTGCTCCTGATCGCCGCGCTGATCGTGTTGCGCGCCCTCGCGCCCATGCCGAAGATCGGCGAAGGCATGCCGGTTTCGGGCTGAACGGGGCGCCATGCCCCCGAAATTTCTCGTGAATTTGCCGGACGGCTTAACGGGATGTTTACCATGCAGGACGAAAACGAGAGCCGGTAACCAAATTTGGGACGCTTTCCGCATGGACACGCTGAGGGGAAAATTCGCGGACGGAGCCGATCCGGCAGACGATCGTGCTTATGATGCGGATGAC
This sequence comes from Alteraurantiacibacter sp., assembly GCA_036397575.1. GTDB lineage: Bacteria > Pseudomonadota > Alphaproteobacteria > Sphingomonadales > Sphingomonadaceae > DASWIR01. The sequence continues at coordinate 1,968 of DASWIR010000133.1, forward strand.
GATTTCGGGCTGGAAAACCCGCTCAGCCCCGTCGGCGACGACGAGCGCCGGATGCAGGTGCGCGCCTATAATTATTGGGCGAGCCTGCTGGAGAACCACAACTTTCCTTCGGTCGACGATCTCGAACTCGACGACCTGCCCGATTTCGGGCCCTATTCGGTGCTGCTCGACTTTTCCTATGGTGTCGAAAATCCGGGAATCGCTTATCTCGGCGCGAAGATCGCAGAGGAATGCGATGCCACCGACGCCGAGATCGACCTGCTCTCCGACGTGCCCAGCCGCACACTGCTGAGCCGCATAACCGACCACTACATGCAGATCATCGCCAATCAGGCGCCGATCGGATTCGAGGCGGAATTCGTCAATCGCACGGGCCGCACCATGCTCTATCGCGGCATCCTGCTGCCGTTTTCCAGCGACGACGACAATATCGACTTCATCTACGGCGTGATCAACTGGAAGGCGCTGGCGGACCAGCAATCGACCGAC
>DASWIR010000134.1:0-2943 GCA_036397575.1 Alteraurantiacibacter sp.
ATCGCCCAGATCAGGACCGCCACGACCAGATTGACCGATGCGATTTCCAAGCCGGCGAGGAAGCCGAATGCATCCGGTGCGATCAGGCCGACGCCAATACCCGCCAGAATCGCAAGACCGACCCATAGCGATAGCCAGCGCTCGAAAATGCCCATCAGGCGAGATGCCCAATATCGGATTGGCTGTCACCGATTGCCCGCAAGTCCCTGGCCAGGCTCATCTCGTCGAGGCTCTCGAGCGGCAGGGCGAGGAACAACTCGATACGGCCGCGAAGCTGGCGCAGCGCTTCGAGAAACGCCATTCGCTGGCCGTCGCCCTCGATCGCCGCGGGATCTTCTATGCCCCAATGGGCGGTCATCGGCTGGCCAGGCCAGACGGGGCAGGTTTCACCGGCGGCGTTGTCGCAGACCGTGAAGATGAAATCCATTTTCGGCGAGTCAGGGGAAGCGAACTTCGACCAGCTCTTGGAACGCAGACCGCCGGTCTCGAATCCCATGCCCCGCAGGACATCGAGCGCCATTGGATGGACGATGCCTTTCGGTTGGCTTCCGGCGCTGAACCCCCTGAACCGGCCATTGCCGAGCTTGCCGATCAGCGCTTCACCGAGAATAGAGCGGGCGCTGTTTCCCGTGCACAGGAACAGGACGTTGTAGACTTTCTCGCTCACGCGCTGGCCCTTTCCTGTGAAAGAGCCCCGGCTCCGCAAGGCTCGCCGCCGCAGCAATTCTCCGTGAGGTATCCCAGGAGCCCGTCCATCGCCGCGTAGTCGGCGCGGTAGAGGATCGAGCGGCCATTGCGCCGCTGTGCGACGAGCCCGGCATTGGCCAGCTGCGCGAGGTGGAAGCTCATCGAAGAGGCGGGAATGCCCAGCCTTTCGGCGAGAACGCCCGCCGCCAGCCCCGTTTCGCCCGCTTGCACAAGCAGGCGGAAGGCTTCCAGCCGGTGCTCCTGCGCAAGTGCAGAGAGCGCGCGGATTGCATGGCTCGAATCCATTGCTTCACTCCATAATTCGATAATTCTCGAAATATCGAATTATGGCTTGCGGTCAAGACTGTGCGACGTGCCGCCTATTCGACAAGGTCGCCGCCTTTCACCACCGCATCGACATGAACGAGCTCGCCGATGTCGGCCAGGGGATCTCCATCCACCGCGACAATATCCGCCCAGGCGCCGGGCTTCAAAACGCCAACTTGTCCGGACTGGCCGAGAGCTTCGGCGGCGTTGAGCGTAGCGGCGCGGATCGCTTCCAGTGGCGTCATCCCATATTCCACCATTACCCGAAACTGCCCGCCCGCCGTCTCATGCGGCATCACGCCCGCGTCGGAACCGAACACCATCTTTACACCGGCGTCATGCGCCTTGCGGAAATTGTCGCGCTGGATTTGCGCGATTTCCCGATCCTTGCGCAGGTTCTCCTCCAGAACGCCGTTCTCGCGGCCTGTCGCCTGCGTATAATCGGTGTTGAAGATATCCATCGAGAACCAGGTGCCATGCTCCCGGGCGAGGCGGATCCCTTCGTCATCGACCAGGCTGGCATGTTCGATAGTGTCGATCCCCGCGCGGATCGCATTCTTGATGCCTTCCGCGCCGTGCGCATGGGCGGCGACCTTGAGGCCCCAGAAATGCGCCTCTTCGGCGATGGCGCGCAGCTCCGCCTCATGCAGCTGGGCCTGGCCGGGCTCGGTATTGCGTGAGAAGACGCCGCCTGTGGCGCAAACCTTGATCACTTCCGCGCCATATTTGCGCTGTTCGCGCACGCGGATGCGGAATTCCTCGGGGCTGTCTGCGACGCCGGGGCTTTTTGCGTTGAAACTGGGCGGCAGGAAGGTCTCGTCGCAATGGCCGCCGGTCGCGCCGAGCGCGTAATTGGCGCTGACGATGCGCGGACCCTGTATCCAGCCCTCCTCGATCGCCTGGTCGATACCGCGCACATTGTAATCGTCATCGCCGACATTGCGCACTGTGGTGAAGCCTGCCTTGAGCATCTTTTCGGCATTGGCGACGCCAAGTGCGGCCCAGAACCTGTCGGTGAATTCCAGGCCCGAATAGCCGCCATATTCGGGCCGCCCGTCGAGATGGACATGCATGTCGATCAGGCCAGGCAGAACGGTGAGCCCGGCAAGGTCGACATGCTTCGCGCCGTCCGGCACGGCGCCGCCGCTTTCGACGGAGGCGACCTTGCCGTCGGAGACGGTGATTACCGGCGCCTCGATATATTTGCCGGCCTCGACATCGAGCATCCGGGCGGCGGTGATGTAGACCGTTTCGGCATGGGCCGCGCTGCCCAGAAAGGCCAGGACGGTTGCTGCTGCGACAGTGGTCTTCATCCCGGCCCCCTGACGAATATTATTCCCCGAACGTCCGTTGCCACCAGCCGCGCCGCGCGCCGCCGCCATTGGCGGGTTCGGGCTCGGCTCGTTCTTTGGCGCCGGCCTCGTGGGTTACAACAGGCTCGCCGGCCTTTTGCGCCGCCTCGGCGGGCTCGTCCGTTTTAGGAATAGCCTTCTTTCGGCTACGCGCCTTCGGCTTCGGTGCTTCGCCCTCGACCTGAGTCGGCTCGGCATTCGGCTTGGGGTCTTCGCCCTCGGCCTCAGCCGGCTCAGCCTTCGGCTTGGAGCGGCTCCGTTTTGGCTTGGCTTCGGCCTTAGGCTCCGGGGATTGCGTTGCCTCATCCGCCACTCCGGAGGGTTCGGCCTTTTTCTTCGCCCGGCTGGCGCGCTTGCGCTTGGGCTTTTCTTCCTCGGCGGACTTCTCCGTTTCCTCGTGGCCGGCAACAACCGAAATGTCCTCGTCGAGCTGTTCGCCGACCATTTCGGCAACATCCTCTGCCGCCTTCTCGCCTATGGCATCGCCATCGCCGCGCTTGCGGCGGCCACGACCGCCGCGGCGGCGCTTTCTGGGCTTTCCTTCTTCGTCAGAGGACTCGCCGTGCGTTGCAGCTTC
>DASWIR010000135.1:0-19069 GCA_036397575.1 Alteraurantiacibacter sp.
CTGGCTGAACATTGTGACCATGCGCGGACGGGCCGCGACAAGATCCGCCAGCGCGGCAAAGGTTTCGCTATCCACGCCCGGATCGCAGGCAAGCCCGTCCCAGAAACTTTCCGGCACATCGCAACAGTCGGCGAGATAATCCGTGTCCGTCAGGCCCCGGCGATGCATCTCCGCAAGCAGCGCGTTGAATAGGGCATTGTCGCCGTCGGGCGCGAGCTGGACATGCAGATCCGCGCGTTCCGCCGTTTCGGTGCAGCGCGGGTCGATCACCACGATCTTCGTGCCATGCGCTTCACGCGCCGCTTCGATCCGCTGCCAGATCACCGGATGGCACCAGGCAGTGTTGGAGCCGACCAGCAGGATCAGCTCAGCCGCTTCCAAATCCTCATAGGTACAGGGCACCACATCCTCGCCAAAAGCGCGGATATGTGCAGCGACTGCGCTTGCCATGCAGAGCCTGGAATTGGTGTCGATATTGCCGCTGCCGATGAAGCCCTTCATCAGCTTGTTGGCGACGTAGTAATCCTCGGTCAGCAGTTGGCCGGAAACGTAGAACGCCACACTGTCCGGTCCGTGTTCTGCGATGCACTGCCGGATCTTTGCCGCGACCTCGTCCAGCGCATGATCCCACTGGACAGCCCGATTGCCGATCATCGGATGGAGCAACCGTCCCTCAAGCCCCACCGTTTCTCCAAGCCATGTGCCCTTGGAACAAAGCCGCCCGAAATTTGCCGGATGATCCATGTCCCCGGCAATGTCGAGCGCGCGCTCCTCGGCGATTCCGACTGAAATGCCGCAACCGACGCCGCAATATGCGCAAGTCGTCCGGATGCGCGCCATTTAGCCCTGGCCTCTCAGGCCGCCATTTGCCGGGCGGGACCGGGCTTGCCCGGCACGACCGCCTCGCGCAGCAGATAGATCCTTCCGGCATCGACCTTGAGCGGGATGGTGGGGGTGCAGCCCTTGTCTTCGCCCAGTGCCTCCCCGGTTTTCAGCGAAATGCGCCAGTTATGCAGCGGGCAGGAAACGGAATCGCCATGGACGATCCCCTGACTCAGCGGGCCCTGCTTGTGCGGGCACTTGTTCACCAGCGCATAGAACTCGCCGCGCATCGTGTGGAACACCGCGATCTCTTCGCCGCCTTGCACCGGCAGCGTCCGCGCTGTCCCGGGTTCGATCTGGTTCGTCGGGCCGATATCCAGCCATTTACCGATCATCATGCGTTCTCCATCGCAAGCGGGCGTATCTCGGCGAGATGGCTGTGGAGGTCACGGCGGTCGCCCGCGGCGCGCTGGGCCCATGGATCGTCCTGCCAATATTTCTGCGAGAAGCGGAAGCGCGCGGCATAATTCTGCACCGCACCGGGCGTTTCGAGCAGCTGCTGCTTGACCCAGTCGAGCCCCTTGCGCTCCACCCAAGGCGCGGTGCGTTCGAGATAATGTGCGTCTTCGCGGTAGAACTGGATGAAGGCGGCGCAGATTTCCATCGCCTCTTCTTCCGTCTCGACCTTGCACAGCAAGTCGGTCACGCGGACATGGATTCCTGCGTTTCCGCCGATATGCAGTTCGTAACCGCTATCGACGCAGACCACGCCGAAGTCCTTGATCGTCGCCTCGGCGCAGTTCCGCGGGCAGCCCGAAACCGCCATCTTGAACTTGTGTGGCATGTAGCTGCCCCAGGTCATCCGCTCGAGCTTGACCCCAAGACCCGTCGAGTCCTGCGTCCCGAAGCGGCACCATTCGCTGCCGACACAGGTTTTGACCGTGCGTAGCGCCTTGCCATAGGCATGGCCGGAGACCATCCCTGCAGCGTTGAGATCGGCCCAGACGGCGGGCAGATCTTCCTTCCTGATCCCGAAAATGTCGAGCCGCTGCCCGCCGGTTACCTTGACCATGCGGGCATTGTATTTCTCGACCACATCGGCAATCGCGCGGAGCTCGCGGGGATTGGTGATGCCGCCCCACATGCGCGGGACCACGGAATAGGTGCCGTCCTTCTGGATGTTCGCGTGCAGCCGTTCGTTGACGTAGCGGCTCTTCTGGTCGTCGACATACTCACCGGGCCATGCGCAGAGCAGATAGTAGTTGAGCGCCGGGCGGCACGAAGAGCAGCCATCGGGTGTGGTCCAGTGCAGTTCCTGCATGACCTGCGGGATTTCCTTGAGCTCTTTCTCCAGGATCAGGCGCCGGACATCGTCGTGGGTGAAGCTGGTGCATTTGCACATGGTTTTCGGGCCGCTCTCGACCGCGTCGCCCAGCGAGATCGCGAGCAGGCTCTCGACGAGATTGGTGCAACTCCCGCAACTGGCGGAAGCCTTGCAGGTCGCGCGCACGGCATCGACGCTGTTCGCCCCGCCATTGATGCAGGTGACTACCTGCCCCTTGGACACGCCGTTGCAGCCGCAGATTTCTGCGTCGTCCGAAAGTGCGGCAACGGCGGCGTTAGGGTCCGCCAGCGCACCGCCGGACGCAAAGGCCTGCCCGAAGATGAGCGCTTCGCGGATGTCCGAAACATCCTCACCCTTCTTCAGCAGGTCGAAATACCAATTGCCGTCGGCCGTATCGCCATAGAGCACCGCGCCGACCACCCGGTCGTCCTTCACCACTACGCGCTTGTAAATTCCGCGCGCGGCGTCGCGCATGACGATGTCTTCGCAGTCATCGCCGCCCGAAAAATCCCCGGCCGAAAACACATCGATCCCGGAAACTTTGAGCTTGGTCGAGGTTACAGAACCTTCATAGCCGCTCGGCTGTTCGGTGAGGCTGTCGGCCAGCGCACGGCACATTTCCCATAGTGGCGCGACGAGACCGTAGCATTGCCCGCGATGCTGAACGCATTCGCCGACCGCGAAAATGTCTGGATCCGACGTGGCCATATGGTCGTCGACCATGATGCCGCGCTCGCAGTCGAGACCGGCCCCCTTCGCAAGGCCGATGGACGGACGGATACCGGCGGCCATCACCACCAGATCGGCCTTCACCCGTGTACCGTCTTCCAGCTCGATCCCGGCCACATGACCGTCTGCGGCAAGGATCGCCTTGGTGTTCGCGGCGGTGAGAATTGTCTGCCCTCGCCGTTCCAGCTCCTGCTTCAGCAGCCAGCCCGCCGCCTCGTCCAGCTGGCGCTCCATCAGCGTCGGCATCAGGTGAACGACGGTGACCTTCATGCCCCGGAGCGAAAGGCCATGCGCTGCCTCCAGCCCGAGCAGGCCACCGCCGATCACCACCGCATCGCCGCCCTGTTCGGCAGCGGCGAGCATCTTGTCGACATCGTCGAGGTCGCGGAAAGTCACCACGCCCGGCAGGTCGTTTCCGGGAATCGGAACGATAAACGGGTCGGAACCGGTTGCTATCAGCAGATGGTCGTAAGGTTCGGCGCGCCCGGATTTCGAGATCACGGTCTTCGCCGCGCGGTCGATCTCGACCACCGGATCGCCGCTGACCAACGCAATGCCGTTATCGTCGTACCAATCCTGGCCGTTTATGACGATTTCTTCGAAGCTCTTTTCGCCTGCGAGCACCGGAGAAAGCATGATGCGATTGTAATTCACGCGAGGTTCGGCGCCGAAAATCGCGATGTCGAAGCGGTTCGGATCGCGGACGAGAATCTCTTCTACCGCGCGGCACCCGGCCATGCCGTTTCCGATCACGACGAGCTTCTCGCGTTCGGGGCTGGCGCTTTTGAAATCTGCCGGTGCGTTCACATTCACCTCCGGGCCGAAACCCAAAAAACGCACGCAAAAAAGCCGCCAAGTCATGCCCATGGGACGAGACTGGCGGCGACATTGCCACGCTATGTTGCTGTTCAAAGCGGATCGGGCAACCGCACCCGGCAGTGGGCGCGCCCGATTCCGCTATGGGACTAACTACCTTATGGCAGCGGTCTGCGGCAAGCGATTTTTTTGCATTGCAGCAAAACCGCCACATCGCTTCTTACCAGCTGGCATAGGGGAGAAATTTCCCGCTCATCGTCACCTGGATGCGGTCACCCTTGGGATTGGGTACTTTCTCGACATGCATGTCGAAATCGATCGCGCTCATGATGCCGTCGCCGCCCTTTTCCTGGATCAGCTCCTTCAGCGTTTCACCGTAGACGCTCACGATCTCATATAAGCGGTAGATGCATGGATCGGTCGGCACCGCCTGCTCGAACATCTTCTTGGGATACTCGGCCAGCACCACGGCGGCCTCCTGCGGCAGGCCAAGCCCGGCAACGATCTTGTCCGCCGCCTCGCGCGGCATGGAATTCATCCCGAGGCAAGCGGAGGTTGTAAAGACTTCGCCGAGCCTGGCCATCGCCGCGATTTCGGCCCAGGTGGTGCCGCCCGCGCGCTTCTTCTCCATGATCATTTCGGTGACATCGGCTTTGCTCATCATCGTGCATTCTCCATGGGTTGCGGGGTAGGTTCGGGAGTGACCGCCTCGGGCCGCGTGGCAATCGAAATCGCCAGTGCCACGGCCAGCAGGAAGGCGATCGCCTGCCACAAAAGCAGCGGGTTACGCTGAGCCAGCGGGCGCGGTTCCGGCGACAGCAGCGAGGAATTGGGATTGGCAAGGTCGTAAGTGAACTCGCTCAACTCTTCATATCGCTTGCGCGGATCGACCGCGACCGCCTTGGCCAGCGCGGCATCGACCCATTCGGGAATCTCGGGGTTGAGTTCACTCGCCGGGACATAGCGCAGCCGGCGCTGGGCCTGGCGGGTGGAAGCATTGGCGACACGCGGACCATAGGGCAGCTCGCCCGTCAGCAGCTGATAGGCGATCACGCCGAGCGAATAGAGATCGCTTTGCCCGGTGGCCGGCTGACCGAGATAGAGCTCGGGTGCGCTGTATTGCATCGTTCCGGCAAAGATGGCATCGATCGTGTGAGCGGGTGCCAGCTCATCGAGGCCTGCAACCTGCACCGACCCGAAATCGATGATCCGCACTGCGCCATCCGCATCGATAAGCACGTTATGAGGGCGCAGGTCGCGGTGAAGCATTTCGCGCCGATGCATCGCCTGCAGCCCGCTGGCGATCTGTTTCACGATGGCTCGCATCGCTTCTAGTTCGGGCTGCGGATGGTCGAACATCCATTGCCGCAGGGTCTGCCCCTCGACATATTCGCTGACCGCGAAAGCATGGCTTCGCGCGCCGCGACTGGGCGCGGCCTTAAGCAGGTTCGGATGATCGAGGCGGCGCATCACCCACTCCTCGAGCAACAGCTCCTGCACGCATCGCGTATCCTCGCCATGCTCCGTCGAAGGAGCCTTCAGTGCAACCTTGCGGCCGTCGGCTTCGTCTCGTGCGAGATAGACATGGCTGCGGCTGCCCGAATGCAGCTCGCGCAGCACGCTGTAGCCTGCGAATTGCTGCCCCGGCTCGAGCCTCGGTGCGGGCGGAAGCCCCGCCTCCGCCCCGACAAGGTCGGAAATCTCGCCATTGGGCAGGCTCTCGATACGCACGATCTGGACGGTAAGATTGTCCTCGCTGCCGTTATCGAGCGCCGCTTCGGCAATGGCACCGGCTTGGTCGTCGAGGGTGCCTTCACCGCCCAACAGGCGAGCCATCCGCATATCGGGCAGGAATTCATGCACTCCATCGGTCGAAAGAACGAAAATGTCGCCAACTTCCAGATGCAGGCGGCGGTAATCGATTTCCACGTGGCGGTTCACGCCCAGCGCCCGGCCGAGATAGGTCTCCCCGCCGCCCAGGTTCACCCGGTGCGCTTCGGTCAAAGGTTCGATGGTGCCGTTGCGGCAGCGCGCGATCCGGGCGTCGCCGACATGCAGCAGATGCGCACTGCGGGACTTGAGCACCATGGCAGTGAAAGTGCAGACGAGGCCTAGCTCTCGCTCCCCATCCTCCAGCGGCCGGCCGTAGGCGGCGCGATTCTGCGCATGCATCCAGCTATTCGCCGCCGCGATCACCCGCTCGGCAGCGGTCCGCACGCTCCACCCTTCCGAGGTGCAGTAGTAATCTGTGAGGAAGCTCTTCACGGCCGTCTCGGCTGCGGTCGCACCCAGTCGGCTTGTGCTGATGCCGTCGGCGATCGCCACCGCTATTCCCTTGGTCGCAAGGTCGGCACCCTCCGGCTCGAGAGCGCCATGAAAATCCTGGTTCTCGGACTTACGCCCCGCGCTGGAGGATTGCCCCAGCGAAATGGCGAGGCGCGGCACGGCGCCGCGCTTTACCGATGGGGAGGCGGCCGGTCCGTCGTCGGCCGCCTCCTGCAGAGTGTCAGGCGGCAACCTTCATATCCGCCGGACGACGGCTCTTGGACGTTTTGTAATGCGTCGAATAGAGCATCAAGCCGGTGAAGGTGACGCCCCCGACAAGATTTCCGAGCACGGTCGGGATTTCATTCCACCAGAAGTAGTCGCCGATGGTGAAATCGCCGCCCATCATCAGGGCGGTCGGGAACAGGAACATGTTCACGATCGAGTGCTCAAACACCATGTAGAAGAACAGCATGATTGGCATCCACATGACAATCACCTTGCCCGACACACTGGTCGATATGGTCGCGCCGACGACGCCGGTCGAAACCATCCAGTTGCAGAGCATGCCGCGCACGAAGATCGTCATCCATCCGGCGAAGCCATATTCGGCGTAGCCCAGCGTCCGGCCCACGCCCACGCCCGCGAGAACCTTGCCGACCTCGCTTGGTTCGGTCTGAAACCCGTAAGTGAAGTAGATCGCCATCAGGAAGGCCGTGGTCAGGGCGCCGGCGAAGTTGCCGGTGAACACCAGGCCCCAGTTGCGCATTACGCCTCCCCACGTGCATCCGGGTCTTTTATCCCACACCGCCAAAGGACAGAGCACGAACACGCCCGTCAGCAGGTCGTAACCGAGCAAATAGAGCAGGCAGAAACCTACCGGGAAAAGGATCGCGCCAGCCAGGGGCTCGCCCGTTTGCACATTGATCGTGACGGCGAATGCCGCCGCCAGCGCGAGCGTCGCACCCGCCATATAGGAGCGGATCAGCGTATCCTTGGTCGACATGAGGATCTTCGATTCCCCGGCGTCGACCAGTTTCGAGACAAATTCACTTGGTGCGAGATAGGACATCGCAAATCCTCCGTGGTCAGAATGAGATTTCGGCCTGGAGCCAGAACTTTTCGGTATCGACGCCAAACAGGTCCGCATTGTATTTGGCGTATTTCGCCACCAGCCCGACGGGGCCGATCTTGAAGCCGAGCAGGGCGTTCCACTCGCTGCCGTAGTCGACACCGCCGAAATCGCTGTCGAAGCTGTGATAGGTCACGGCGACGCTGAGGCCGGGGATCGCCTTGACTTCGGTGAGAGCCTTGCTGGCCGTGATATAGAAATCCTGGATCCCGCCGGGGGGAGTAGTCAGGAACATGTCGGCCCAGCCATTGAAGGCATGGAGCGTGGCGAGCGGCGTCTGGAATGCAGCAACGCCATTATCGCTGCCGAGCACCTCGTATCCTGCCTTGAGCCCGAAGCCGGCGATCGAGAATCCCGCCTCGGCGTTCAAATAATCCGCGCTGTAAGAAACCGGATTGCCGCCCATGTCCGACTGCGTCGCGTAGCTGCCCAGGAGATCGAGTTTTGCCCCGCCACCCAGTGGGAGCGACCCTTTGGCCAGCAGGCCGAAGGTCTGGCTGGAGAAGGCGACGCGGGTGTCATAGTCGACGATATAGGCGAAGGCCTTGACGTCTATCGGCCCGGCCTTCGCTCCGCCATTCAAGAGAACGATGTCGCCGTCGAAATGCTCGTTCGGGCTATCGACGCCGAATATGGTGCGCTGCTTTATCGAATAAGTCGCATCGAGAGTAACCGAACCGATCTTCGCCTGTCCGCGGACAGCATCGAAGGTCTGCTCGTTCTGTCGCCATCCGACATTGCCGACGAAGCGCGCATTGTCGAGGATGATGCGCTGGCGGCCCACGGTCACGCCAGTGCCATCCTTCATATAGGAGAGCTGCAGCCGGTTAAGCTCGATATTCTCGGGATCCGCGACCACCGGGTAAGGCTCGACGCCATTGCCTGGCAGCGTGTCGTTGTAGTCGTCCGAAAGCGCGAGCGTGCCTTCGCCTTCGACCAGGAAGGAAAATCCTTCCAGCTTGTATTCGACCCCGAAACGGCCGCGCAACGTCAACGCTTCGGCATTGTCGGGGAAGGTCGGCTGGTCGACCGTTTCATAACGCAGCCGGACGTCGAGCATCGGGTCCAGCGTCCCGCCATTTTCCATCTCGATCGGGTCGCCTGGCTTGGCCATGGCAGGGGTCGCAAAGCCAAGCACCGGAACCGACGCCACTAGCAGACAGGATTTCACACGCATAAACACCTCCCTTTTCGGGCCTTCCCTCAGGCCCGATGTTCAGAGAGGCGAGCGCCATTGCCCGCCGGCCGCCGGATGATCCGGCTATATCGATGTATTCGCGGAAACGGCACCCTTGCCGCTCCGGCCCCTCCCAGGGAAATCAGGCCGCCTTGGCGGCGGGCCCGTGATCGTATTCGGCGAGAAAGTGCAGCACTTCCTGCCGGTATTGATAGAACTTCGGATGGTCGAGCAGCGCCTTGCGGTCGCGGGGCCGCGGCAGGTCCACTTCGAGAATCTTGCCGATCGTGGCGTTGGGGCCGTTGGTCATCATTACCACCCGATCAGCCAGCAGGATCGCTTCGTCGACATCATGGGTGACCATGATTGCAGTGACCTTGGTACGATTCCATGTCTCGACCAGCACATCCTGCAAGTCCCAGCGAGTCAGGCTGTCGAGCATGCCGAAAGGCTCATCGAGCAGTAGCAGGCGCGGCGAAAGCGCAAAGGCACGGGCAATGCCGACGCGCTGACGCATGCCGTTCGACATTTCCGCGGCCAGCTTTTCTTTCGCATTGCCCAGCCCCACGCGGTCGAGATAATAGTCCACGATGCTGCGGCGCTCGGAGCGCGAGGCATGCGGATAGACGCGCTCCACCCCCAGGGCGACATTCTGCCGCGCGGTCAGCCAGGGCATCAAGCTCGGGGCCTGGAACACCACGGCCTTGTCCGGCCCGGCAGCAGTGATCTCGCGGTTCTCGAGTACGATGCCCCCCTTGCTGATCTCGTTGAGCCCGGCGGCCATCGTCAGCACGGTGGACTTGCCGCAGCCCGAATGGCCGATCAGCGAAACGAATTCGCCCCGGTCCATCAGCAGATTGAAGTCCTCGACGACGGTCAGCGGACCATTCGGTGTGGGGTAGACCTTGTCGAGCTTGAAGAACTCCAGATAGCGCGTGTCGACCGGGCTGTGTGCCGCCTCCCGATAGACTTGTGGCGGAGGGGCCAAGTCGAGCGGGGTGACGTTGGGCAGGTCGACCGCGCTTTCGCCTACTGTCCCTGCCTCGGCGTTGAGCGAGCCCAGATAGGAGACGATCTCCTTGCGAAGATGCTGGTAGACTGCATCGTCATTGATCGCCTCCCGGTCGCGCGGGCGGGCAACGTCGACGGTAAAGATGCGGCCGATCTGCGCCGCCGGTGCCGGGGTAAGCACGGCAACGCGATCGGCCAGGAGCAGCGCCTCATCGACGTCATTCGTCACGAGAATGATGGTGCGCTTCTCTTCCTTGCGGATACGCTCGATCTCGTCCTGCAGCTTGGCACGAGTGAGCGCATCAAGCGCAGAAAGCGGTTCGTCGAGCAGTAGGATCTCCGGCTCCATCGCCAGTGCACGGGCCACCGCGACGCGTTGGCGCATTCCGCCCGAAAGCTGCGCGGGCTTGCGGTCCATCGCATGCCCGAGCCCGACCAGTTCGACCTTCTGCTTCACCAGCGCGGCGCGCTGCGCCTTGTTGCGGTCCTTGTGAACCGCGTCCACCGCCAGCGCTACGTTCGCCTCGACGCTGAGCCAGGGGAACAGCGAATAGGACTGGAAGACGAGACCCCGTTCCTTGTCCGGCCCGTCGATCGGCACGCCGCGAAGCAGGATATGACCGCCATCGGGCTCCACCAGCCCGGCAATCGCGCTGATCAACGTGGTCTTGCCCGCACCGGAGAAACCGAGAATGGCGATGAACTCGCCCTCCTCGACATCGAGGTCGATGCCGCCAAGCACTTCGGTATTGCCACCCGCCTGGCCTTTGTAGTTTTTGGTGACCGAGCGAAGGGAAAGGATGGGTTCGGCCAAAGTCATATCGTCCGGTTCCTCGAGGCGAGCGACTGCAGGCTCATCATCAGCCTGTCGAGCCCGAAGCCGATGAATCCGATCACCATCACCGCGAACATAATCCGCGCAAGCGACTGGCTGGAGCCGTTCTGGAACTCGTCCCACACGAATTTGCCGAGGCCGGGATTCTGCGCGAGCATTTCTGCGGCGATCAATACCATCCAGCCCACGCCGAGCGACAGGCGCATGCCGGTGAAGATGTATGGCAGGGCCGATGGCAGCACGAGCCGGGTCAGTTTGGCGAACCAGCCGAGCTTGAGCACGCGGCCTACATTGAGCAGGTCCTTGTCGATGCTGCTCGTGCCGATCGCGGTGTTGATCAAAGTCGGCCAGAGCGAACACAGCATTACGACCAGCGCGGAGATCACGAATGCCTTGGGGAGGAGAGGGTCCGCGCTGGTAATCATGGCAGAGATCACCATGGTCACGATGGGTAGCCATGCCAGCGGGCTGACCGGCTTCATGATCTGCACCAGCGGATTGATCGCCGCATTGACCCGCTTCGACAAGCCGCAGATCAGGCCGATCGGCACCGCAATTAGCGTGGCCAGAAAGAAGCCCAGCGCAACCGTTTTCAGCGATGTGAATATCTGGTCCAGAAAGGTCGGCGAGCCGGCATAGGTGAAGTCGCGCATTGGCTGGCCGGCGGCAACCGCCGCGTCGTTGAACGCAGCCTGCTCTGCATAGAACTGCGCCTCGGTCTCCTTGGCCGCCGCCCATTCTTCATAGAGCGCAACACCTTGCTCCGCGACTTCGACCGGACCAGGCAATGAGCCGAGCGAGGTATCGACCTGGGGCGCAAGCACCGCCCACAATCCCACAAATGTGACGATGCCGATAATCGGCCAAAGCAAGGTGTCGGCCAGTTTTGATGCCCACGCGGAGGCGGATGCCGCAGGCTTGGATTCCTTTGCCCGATCGCCGGTTGCCGCAGGGACTTCGGCAGTTTCGGCCGCCAGCGGAAGGGAGGTATCCATGCCCTCCGTTTCCGGTCCCTGATCTATCTCTGCAAAAGCGGTCGCCATGGTGGAACTCCCGTTTGTCATGCCTGCCGCGTCAACTCTGGACGCCAGCGGCGGTCACTGTTTGGCGCTGCTTCAAGCCGATCGCGAAGCTGTCGATATAGGCGTTGGGCTTGCTGCCATCGAACAGCTTCCCGTCGATCGCCGGTTCATAGAAGGTCTTGTATCCATCGGTTTCGGGGATGCCGCCGGCAGGCATCTTGCCGTCATCCACCAGCGACCTTGCGGCTGCCAGATAAAGGTCTGGCCGGAAGACAGACTTTGCCATCTCGGCATACCAGCTGTCGTCCTGGGCCTCCGCGATCTGGCCCCAGCGGCGCATCTGCGTCAGATACCAGACGGCGTCCGAATAATAGGGATAGCCGGCATAATTATCGAAGAAGATATTGAAGGTCTTGGCCGACCGCGTATCGCCCGGTTCGAAGGTGAAGCTGCCGGTCATGGAATTGGCAATCACCGCCTCGTCCGCGCCTACATAGTTCGGCTGCGAAAGTATCTTCACCGCTTCAGCGCGGTTCTTTCCATTATCCTCGTCAAGCCAGATCTGAGCGCGGATGATGGCACGCACAATAGCCTTGGTGGTTGCGGGATATTGCTCGGTGAAATCCTTGCGTATGCCCAGCACCTTTTCGGCGCGCAGCTTCATGATCTGCTCGTCGGTTACGACCGGCACACCGATCTTCTTGAATACGGCTGCCTGGTTCCACGGCTCTCCCACCGAGTAGCCATCGATAGTGCCGGCCTCGAGCGTAGCCGGCATCTGCGGCGGCGGGGTTACCGAAAGCTGGATGTCTGCACTCACCGTACCGGTGATGTCGCCCGGAGTGTAATAGCCAGGACTGAAGCCGCCAGCTGCAAGCCAGTACCGCAACTCGTAATTATGAGTGCTGACCGGGAACACCATACCCATCCTGAAGGGCTTCCCGGCCGCCTTGAACTCGTCGATCGCAGGCTTGAGCGCCGAGGCCGAAATAGGGTGCTGCACCTTGCCGTCGGAACCCTTAGGCAGCGTCGGCGAAATGGCACTCCACACCGCATTGGACACGGTGGTCGCATTGCCGTTGAGATCGAGCACCACCGGAGCGATCAGGTCCGCCTTGGTGCCATAGCCGATAGTCGCGGCGATCGGCTGTCCGGCAAGCATATGCGCCCCGTCAAGCTGTCCGCCGATCACACCGTCGAGCAGGACCTTCCAGTTCGCTTGCGGCTCCAGCTCGACGTTCAGCCCTTCCTCCGCGAAAAAGCCCTTCTCTTTCGCGATGGCCAGCGGGGCCATATCGGTCAGCTTGATGAAGCCGAGCTTGAGGTTCGGTTTTTCCACGGCGCCATCGAGATTGGCCGCGGCGACGGTTGCCCCGCTCTCGTCGCTCGAGCTGCCGCAGCCGGCCAGCGCCAGGCTGGCCATTGCAGCCCCAACCATGCCGAGTGCCTGACGGCGCCCGAAACCGAATGAACCGAAATCCCTCATCTGTGTCCGTCCCTCGTTCGGCGCACAAAAAAACCGCCTCGAAACGATCCCTGCTGGGACCAGTTCGGGCGGCATCATTGCGCGCAATATTAGAACCAAAGCGGCAGGTGATTATCGATCCCCATCAGTGGGGAAATCGCCTCCGTTCGCCAGGGTTGATAAGTGATTCGCGGCCGTGAGGCAAACCAATTTTTGCAATGCAGCATAAAAATCCGGATCAGGGCAGGGCCCGCAGATAGGCCTCAAGATCATCCGGATCGAAGCTCCGTCCGTCGAAGAAACTGTTTTCCGACAAGGTGATACTGCCCTGTTGCGCCGATGCGGCAATCGGCTTCTCAAGGCTGCCTTCGACCTTCGAACTTGCGCCTGGCAGATCGTCGCCTGTGCCGGAAAGTGCACTGCGGTAAACGTCGGGACGAAAAACGCGCGCAGCCGCGGCGGCATCTTCAGGCGAATATTGGATGGCGTCCCAACGGACCATCTGGGTGTAGAGCCATTCGGCCTGACTGACCCAGGGAAAGTTCGCCGCCTCGCGATACTGGAACATGAAATCGTTATAATGGAACGGCGGTCCACCACGCAGTAGCGGCAACCGGTCGGAAATCGCGCCGAGGATCAGCTCTGGGTCCGACCCAATATACTCGCTCCGCGCCAGAATTCGCGAATTGGCGACCCAATTTTCCGGCTCGATGAAATGGCGTCCAGCCTTGCGCATGGCGCGGATCAGCGCCTCCACATCCGTGCGCCGCTCGTCCAATACTGGCGTGCGCATCGTGAGAACCTTTTCCACGCCCCGGCGCCAGATCTGCGCAGTCGCGAGCACGATAACGCCCACGCCTCGCGCCACGGCAGCGCTGTTCCATGGTTCGCCCACGCAGGCGCCGTCGATCTCTCCCGCTGCCAGTGCATCGGCCACGAAAGGCGGTGCGACGGTGACGATTTCGATCTGTTCATCCGGCCGAATGCCCGATGCGGCCAGCCAGTAGCGCAGCATGTAGTTGTGGCTCGAGTAGCGATGGACCACGCCGAACCGGAGCCGCTTGCCCGCGGCCGCGCGCTCATTTGCGACTTTTGCCAGCTTCGCGCCCAATTCATGCGGATCGGCCAGCTTGCCCGGTTCGGCCACTTGAACCGCGATCTCGGGCGATACCGTCACGGCATTGCCGTTGAGGCCGAGCACGAACGGTGCGGCGAGCGGCTGGGCAGGGCGGCCCAGGCCAAGCGTCGCTGCGATCGCCAGCGGCGCAACCAGATGCGCTGCATCGCTATGCCCGTAAAGGAGCCGGTCGAGCACCGCCGCCCAACTCACGTCGCGCTGAAAGCGCAGCGAAATCCCCTCTTCTTCTGCGAAGCCATGCTCGTGTGCGAGGATCGGCAAGCAGGCATCGACCAGGGGCAGGAAGCCAATTGTCAGTTCGTGCGCCATCATTCACCCCCCATCAGTTCGTGTGCCGTAACCACCGCCGCCGCGATATCGACAATGCGCTTGTTCGAACTCATCGCCTTGCGCCGCATTTCTCCATAGGCGTCGGGCTCGCTTATTCCCTTGCTGTCCATCAATATGCGCTTGGCCTTGTCGACGGTTTCGCGCTCAGCCAGCTTGCTTTGCGCTTCGACAAGGTCGGACTGGAGGCGGGCAAAGGCGTTGAAGCGCCGCACCGCGAGATCGAGCAGCGGGCGGATGCGATTGGCGGCGAGACCATCCACGACATAGGCGGATACCCCTGCCTCCACCGAGGCGGCGATCATATCGTCATCGCTTTTATCGACGAACATCGCGATCGGCCGGGCCATCGCGCGGCTGACCGCGAAATACTCCTCCAGCACGTCGCGCGACGGATTGCCCAGGTCGATGAAAACGATTTCGGGCGCGATTTCGTCAATCCTGGTAAGTAGTCCGTCACGCTCAGTGAGCACGAAGATCTCGCTTTCCGGAAGCTGCAGCAACCCTTCCTCGATAATCGAGGCGCGGCTGGCGCTTTCATCGATAATCGCGATTCGCATAGTTCTTTCGTTGCACCGCACAATCGACTGGCACAAGCTGCAAGGAGGCTATGGCGTGTTGCAAGATTGCTTCTATTCGCCCCATTCAGCTTGAAATTTAGATGGCCCGATTGACATCATTGCCGAAATTTTGGTAGCGCTACCTATATCGCCTGGTTGCGGTGCGCGGTTCGAGCCACGCTCCGATAGCTAAGGCGCAATAAAACGGGAGAGGAATTCATATGGCTCGCCTTCGGGTTACGCCGGCGCTTTCGCGCTCGGCCTCCGCACTCGCAATCATAGCTGGAATTGGTAGCGCTACCACTGCAAATGCGCAGGAAACCGCCGATTCCGATACCACTGTCGCCAATGAGATCATCGTAACGGGCGTGCGCGCATCGCTCGACCGTTCGATCGATCTGAAGCGCAATTCATCGGGCATCGTCGACGGAATTTCGGCCGAGGAAATGGGCAAGTTTCCCGACACCAACCTCGCCGAATCGCTGCAGCGAATCACGGGCGTCTCCATCAACCGGGTGAACGGCGAAGGTTCTTCGGTAACGGTTCGCGGTTTCGGCCCGGGCTTCAACCTGGTGACCCTTAACGGCCGCACATTGCCGACTGCCAGCATCGCTTCGGTCGGCAACGACCAGGGCGGCGACTTCGTTGCCGGCACCACGCGCAGTTTCAGCTTCAACAATATCGCATCGGAAGGCGTCAGCCGCCTGGAAGTCTACAAGACCTCCCGCGCCGCCGTCCCTGGCGGTGGCATCGGTGCGGCGATCAACATCGTTACCCGCCGTCCGCTCGACGCTCCTGCCGGCATCACGGGATCGATCGGCGCCAAGGCCGTCTACGACGCATCGGATACCTTCGATTTCGAGCGCATCACCCCGGAAGTCTCCGGCCTGGTCAACTGGGCGAACGAGGATGGCACTTTCGGCATCGGCCTGTTCGCTTCCTATCAGAAACGCAACAACTCGGCCGCGTCGGAATCCGCGAACGACTGGAACGTGGAGACTTTCGCCGATTTCTCCGACACCGGCCGCGGCCGGGTGAAGAGCGACGGCACGACGATCTTCAACAACGCGCCAAGCCCCGATACGCTGGTCGCGTTTCCCAACGACACACGCTATCACTATTCGGAGTTCTCGCGCGAACGCATCAACGGACAACTGACGCTGCAATTCGCGCCGTCGGATGCACTCACCATCACCGCTGATGCTACGTTCTACCAGAACGATGCGGAAGAACGTCGTGCGGACCAGACCAATTGGTATAACCGCCCGTTCGAGGAAGTGACCTTCGACGGCAACAACGAAGTCGCCACGGCGATCTTTATCGACGACATCATCACTTCACCCAAGGACGGCGGTTTCGAGAACCAGTATCGTGCAACGCGCGACAAGCTGTGGGATTTCGGTCTCAATCTCGAATGGGCAGCAACCGACAACCTCACCTTCGTACTCGATGGGCACCATGCCAAGGCCGAAGCGCTGCCGAACAACCCGCTTGGCCATACGTCCACGCTGTTCTCCTTCGCCCATAAAGGCGTAGCGGACCAGCAGCTATCGATCGTGGATGGCTTTCCGCAGCAGCATATCACTTTCGACGACAGCACCAACGGCAACAACAACGGAATCCTGGACCTCGCCGACCTCGGCACCCAGGTCGCCCGCAGCCAGACTTCCTGGCAGACTCAGGAAGTCGACGAGCTGCGCTTGGACGGCACCTGGGAAATGGGCGACAACGATCGGGTCAATTTCGGCGGATCCTATCGTAGCGCCAGCATGAACCAGCGCGCCATCAGCACTTACGACGCGCTTGGCGACTGGGGCGTCGGATCGATCGGCGATATGGCCGCGACCGCCGGCAGTCTGGTCCAGGAATACTGCCTCGTCTGCGAATTCCGCGACTTCAACTCGGGCTCGACCGGAGCTTCTCTGATCGCGTTCCGCGGCGATGCCACGGAGCTCTACAACGCTTTCGGCGTGGCCGGGACGGTCAACGGCAACGCCGACAACACGGTCGATGAAGACATCTGGGCAGTCTACGCCCAGGTAGATGTCAACACCGAACTGATGGGAAGACCGGTCAACATCGTGGCAGGCGTACGCTACGAACGCACCGAATCCGCATCGACATCGGTCATGCTGATCCCCGAGAACATCAACTGGGCCGCGGACAACGACTTCGTCCGGGTCCTCTCGGCTAGCGAGGCTCCGGTCTCCGGCGACAACTCTTATGATCATATTCTGCCGGGACTCGACTTCTCGATCGACCTGACCGACGATCTCAAGGGCCGCGTTTCCTATGGCCGCACGATCGCACGGCCGGACTTCGGTTCGCTGTTCGCAGCGTCGAACCCGGGCAACCCCAACCGTCCGACCTTCCTCGGCGGCGTACCAGGCGGCACTTCCGGCAATCCGCAGCTGATCCCGCTGGTGTCGGATAATTTCGACGTCAGCCTCGAATGGTACTTCGCCCCGTCGAGCTATGTTTCGGTCGGCTTCTTCGACAAGCGAGTGAAGAACTTCGTCGGCACCGGCCAGACCACGACCGATATGTTCGGCCTGCGTGACCCGTCCTCGGGGGATCTCGGGACTCGTTCGGGCGATGCGGTCGCTTTCCTGCAGGCAAATGGTCACGACCTCTCAGACGTGAACCTGTTCACCATGACCGCGCTGATCGACCAGTTCGGCCTTGCTTCGGCGACCGCGCAGTTCAATGCCAATATCGGCCCGGGAGGCCTCGACCAGGGCTTCGTGGATGCCACACTGGCCGCCTATGACATTGTCGCCGATGCCGGCGATCCGCTGTACCAGTTCCAGCTCCAGCAGCCGATCAACAGCGAAGACGCGCATATCTACGGCGTCGAAATCGCTGGCCAGTATTTCCTTGGCGACACCGGTTTTGGCGTCGCAGCGGCATACACGCTGGTCCGCGGCGATATCGGCTACGATGTCACCGCCAGCCCCGCATCCGATCAGTTCGCGCTGCTCGGCCTGTCGGACACGTTCAACGCGTCGCTGATTTACGAGAATTACGGGTTCTCGGCCCGGCTCACCTACAACTGGCGCGATACGTTCCTGTCGAACAACAGCCGTGGATCTTCGCGCAACCCTGTCTTCGTGGACAGTTACGACCAGCTCGACCTGAATGTGAGCTACGACATCACCGAAAACATCGCGGTGTCGTTCGAAGCGATCAATCTCACGGGCTCGAACGTCAAGACCTTCGCCCGGACGGAGAACCAGCCCTGGTTCATCGTCGAAGGTCAGCCGCGTTACTATGTCGGTGCACGCTTCCGGTTTTGATTTCCGCCACCAGCGGAATCAATGAGGGGGAAAGGCCGTTGCCTCGCGCAGCGGCCTTTTCTCGTCGAAGGAGCGGTTTATTCACCCCGGGCTTGGGGGTAAGGCGAACGGCATGAGCAATATCCAGCCACTCGACAATACGGCCCATGCCGATCTGCGCGTGATCATGCAGCATAGCGCCGAACTCGGCAGCGCGGTCAATCAGGCGCCTCTCGTCCCGGCCGAGTTCGAGGAGGCCCAGCGGCACTATCCGATCCTCTTCCGCAGGGACGAGGAAGCAAAGCTCCAAGCCATCGCTATCCTCGGCTTCGAGCGCGATGAGAACCTGTTCCTCACCGACGGGCGGTGGGACGGCTATATTCCGGCGATCATGCGCCGCGGGCCATTCTTCATCGGCGGCAGCGACGGCGAAGATCCGGTGATCCTGGTCGACATGGAACATAAGCGCATCCGCAATGGCGGAGAGGAAGGCGCGCCGCTGTTTCTCGAGCATGGCGGCCACGCTCCGGCGCTGGAGTTCGCGCTGGCCGCATTGCGCACGATCCATCTCGGAGGACAGCAAGCGCAGGCCATGCAGGAGGCGTTCGAGGATCTGGGCCTGGTCGAGGAAGTGAAGATGAATGTCAGGCTCAGCGAGGACAAGGCGGTCAATTTCGAGGGACTTCTTGCGGTTACTTTCGAGCAGATCGGCCGGCTCGAAGGCGATGCGCTCGAACGGCTGAACAAGGCCGGCCTGTTGCCGCTGGCGGTCTTCGCCGCGAGCTCGCTCAACAACATGCAGCGCCTTGCTGCGCGCAAGCAGGCGAAAGAAGCGGCCTGACACCATGCCCCCGCTACCTCCGCCCTCCCCGGTCAGAACCCGCGAGGGTCCGCTGCCGCGCGGCGAAGCTTGGGAAAGCCTGGTGGAAGAAGGTCAGCCGGTCCTGTTCAGGGGCGCGGCGGCGCATTGGCCGCTGGTCGCCGCGGCCCGGAAGTCGGACCGCGCGGCCGCCGAACACATCGCCTCCTTCCATTCGGGAAAGCCCGTGACGGTCTACCGCGCCGAACGGTCCGAAGGCGGCCGCTTCGCCTACAATGCCAACCTCACCGGCTTCAATTTCACCTCCGCGCGCGAGGAGCTGGCTCCGGT
>DASWIR010000136.1:0-3763 GCA_036397575.1 Alteraurantiacibacter sp.
CATAGAGGTTGGCACTATGGTTGTCGGCCCCAAGGGCGGCGTTGTCGACATTGTCGAACGCGCCGAAGAAGGTGACGTCGAAGTTGGCAAGGGCAAGAAACGGCGAGTTCTTCGCGGGGATGCTGAACGCGGCGCCGAGGATCGCGTCGTTCGCCCAGATGCCGTTCTGCAGGAAGAGTGGGAAGAGACCGACGGTGAAGGGCAGGTCGAAGCTGGCATCCTTCCCGGAGAAACCGGAATAGAGGGAGCCGAGGTCACCTTCGAAGAACAGCGTCTGCGGTTCGTAGTCGAACTCGCCGTTGAACTTCTCGTTGCCGTCACTGCCGCCGAACTCGAAGCGGGTGAATTGTGCGTTGTCCTGGAGTGGTGTGAAGAAGGCGTGGATTCGCTCGGTGCCGGTGATCTTGAAGTCGACGTCGAGATTCAGCCGGGTCGCGATCTGGGCAATATCCTGACCATTGTTTTGGTTGAAGGCGATCGCAGTGCGCCAGTCGCCGTAGATAGAGAGGCCCGGGAGCAGGGGATTCTTTTCACCCAGGAGGGTGCTGCTTTCGCCGTATGAGCCGGAGGTGTATTGCTCGCGACCAATTTCGAGCAGTGGGCGCGGCGCCGCAATCGCGGTCTTCGCGCCATAGACGTCGACGTTCCCCTCGGCATTGTACGAGGGTTCGTACTGCGGATCGGACTGGAAACCGCCATCGCTCGAATTGCCCTCGCCGCCGCCGCCGTCGCCTTCGCCTGCCGCCGAGTTCGCAGCGGTGTCGGCAGTCTCATTTTTGGTCGCGCCTAGGTAATTCGCAGAGGAAGAGGAATCGACCCAGGAGGCTCTGCCCGTCGCTTGGGTCACCCACCCTGCCTCGCGGGCCTCGCTGCTTTGACCTGCCGCGGGATCGTCCGAGGCGGCGGCGGGCTGCACTTGGGTCGACCACCCACCGTTGTCGGCCGCGCTGGCGCTTTGGCCTGTCGCTGCGTCTGCCGTGTTGTCGGCAGTCTTCTCTTCTGTAGACGCGTCTACGTCTTGCGCATCGGCCTGGCCTGCGGCCGGATCGGCCCCGGATGCGGCGGGCTGCACTTGGGTCGACCACCCACCGTTGCCGGCCGCGCTGCCGCTTTGGCTTACCGTGCCGGCGCCAAATGTGCCGGCGCGGTATCCGGCGGGATCGACCGGGGGGGCGCCCAGCCGCGCTGGGTTCGACCACCCGACCTCGCGGGTCTCGCTGCCGCTTCGACCTGCCGCTGGATCAGCGGAGTTGTCGGCAATCTTCTTTTCGGCGTCAGCACCTGCGTCATACGCATCGGCTTGGTCTTCTGCGCGACCGATCCGGGAGACGGAAGGCGCCGATTGTGTCAGCCACCCTCCGTTGCCGGCCTCGCTGGCGCTTTGGCCTGCTGCAGGTTCTGCAGTCGTGCCGGACACCACAAGGTGACCACCGGCTATCAGCGCAATAGTGGAGATCGCTCTCCTGGTACGATACGCATTACCAATCACGTGTAGGCCCCCTACGCGTTACAATTTAGGTGCAAGCTTCACGTCGCAGCACTGAGCGGCGTGTAAATACTCGGCACCCGCGTCTTGAAATCCCCTGCGGGTCTCCGATGCGAAATGCTCGGCTAGCCTTTGACTTCGAGCTCCACCGCGAAGGCGTGGAAGTTCATGATGCGCTCGTTCATGCCCTGCTCCATGTCCTTGGTGGAGCCGACGAACCGCATGAAGTAGATCGGCTCGGCGCGGCTGCGCATACGGAAGAGGAGGCGGTATTTGCCGGGCTTCGTGATCCGGTCCCCTGGCACATTGTAGCTGGCCAGCTCCTCACCCAGCGGCGGCAGCGAGTGGTTCTCCATGCGCACCAGCGGCGGATGGTTGAGAATGGAGGTGGGGATTTGCGGCGGCCGCAGCTGCGGCAGCGGATCGATGTCGAAGTTCACCGGCAGGTACATCTCGCGGTCCGTGCCCTTGACGTTGGTCGTCAGGAACTTGGTCTGGAAGTTCACCAGCTGTTGATCCGTCTTGATGAGACCCTTCGCCACATCCAGGCTGTGCAGATCGGCCAAGTCGCCGTTGCTGTCGACGTAGCCCGACTCCCAGACATTCTTTCCGTCGGGATCGAGGAGGGCGACGTTCACCCAGAGCTGCGGCTGCGCACCCAGGGAGCCTGACGGCAGGTTGTGCCCCGAATTGGTGTTCTTGATCTTGTAGGAGAACGCCAGATCCCTGCCGACCGTTGGGGTGCCCTCGATGTTGGGACCGTCGATCTCGCTGCTGGCCTCCATGACCTGCTCTCTGATCTTGTCGCGCTCGTCGAGCTTCGCGAGATTCTCCTCGATGATCTGACGGGCATCCTCACGGTCGAACGAACTGGCCCAGCGCGGGGGGAAGTCGACTTTGATCTTACCGTCTGCGACCTTGTCCTCGAACTCGGTGGTGCCCCAGCCGGCGCGCCAGTCGAAATTCAACCAGTCCTTTATGCTGTACGCCTTGGCCTTCACGTTGTGAGGGAAGATGCCGGGGTGGGCGATCGAATAGCCAGGGCCAATAAATCTGTGATTGGCGTGCTTGCGTCCCGGGTTGATCTCCTTGCCGCCCACTATCGCTGAGGGCGCGGTCGCATAGCCTTCGGGCTTTCCGGCCACCTTGCCCATGTGGCAGTCCTGGCAGCTGACGCCGGCTTTGCGTGCTGGGCTGTCGCGATACTGATCCCAGACGATCTCCAGCTTGATACCCAGATTGACGGCAACCTGGTGGCAGCTGACGCAGAACTCCGACTTGGTGATCTGGTCGTTCGTGATCATGCCGTCGTGGATGTCGTTGCCGCGCCCGTCCTTGCTCGTTTTGACGGAGTAGGTGTCCTTGTTGGCGAGGACGTCTTTGATCACGCTCTTTTCGCCGCTGCCGTAGACCGGCTCGTAGATTTTGCCCGCCTCTACATGGCGCTCGCCGTTGACCTTGCCGTATTGCTCCTTGACCCGGTGGCAGGTGATGCAGCTAACGCCTTCGCGGGAGATCTGGCTGCGCTCCCAAAGCGGCGTTTCGCGCTTCTCCCCGAGCTGAGTGCCGACCTGCTGATGACAGCGCACGCAGAAGGTTCCGACCGTGCCTTGGGTCAGTGACTGAAACTTCTGCTCGAACTTGTGGAACATCGGGGAGATCGACGCGTAGGCGTGATTCGAGGAAGACCACTCTTCGTAAATCTGCTGATGGCACTCGCCACACTGGGCAGCGGTCGGATAAAGGGAGAGGGTCTCCTTATCGATGACGCCGCTGTGGGGATCGGCCTTGGCGTTCGCCGTCTCGGCTTTTCCGGATGCCTCTTCGGGCTTGGCTCCTGTTTCCTTGTCCTCCTTGACAGAAGCTTCCGGGGCAGCAGCTTCGGAGACAGAAGCTTCCGAGGCAGTAGCTTCCGGGGCAGCAGCTTCCGAGGCAGTAGCTTCCGAGGCAGTAGCTTCAGCTTCCGGGGCAGCAGCTTCCGGGGCAGCAGTCTCCGGCGCCGCGTTCGCATCTGTTGCTGCGCCCGCTCCTACGACCTGGGCAGTCCTCAACTCGGGCCGCGTTTGCGCGATTTGGCTCTGGACAGCCTCACTGGACGCAGCGACGGCGCTCTGACTAAGGGCTGCTGTGAGAATAAGCCCGGCATTCACGAAGCGGCCGGAAAGCTTCACAATGGCGAACAAACGCTTCATCGCCTCCCCCTCTAATGAATTCCAGCGGCATCTCCATTTGCATCACCCCCGCGATGGCCGCGGCGGAAATAAATGCGTGAAACTT
>DASWIR010000137.1:0-2117 GCA_036397575.1 Alteraurantiacibacter sp.
TGGCCGTATTAGACTGCCCGGGAATCACGCATTGACCGGGAGGATGGCGATGAAAAGACTTGGAAAACTTCTCGCTGCAACGGCCTTCCTGCTCGCCCCCATCCCGGCCTGGGCTCAGGACGACCAGGATGGGGCCACAGCGAACTGGCAGGCGATCGTCGCCTGTGCGGAGCGACCGAACCCCGAAAACCGCCATGCCTGTGTCGACAGCGTGCTGCGGGAGGCAGGCGTGCTCGACCCGGAGCGTGAGATCGCAGCGCAGCGCGAAAGCTTCGGTGGAACGCCCCGCGACGAACCTGCAGCGCAAGCGCGCCGCGAGACAGCAAGTGCACCGCCGCCGGAAATCACCAAACTTGAAACCACCGTGGCCAATGCGCTGATCGGCGGGGATCGGTTGCTCGTCATTGCCACCACCGAAGGCGCGGTGTGGAAGCAAATCGATGGAAGCCCATTCCGCCGCGCACCCGCGAATGGCACGGCATTCTCGGCCGAAGAGGGCGCGCTCGGCAGCTACCGGTGCAAAATCGGCTCCGACGTCTATCGCTGCCAGAGAGTGGACTGAGGGCGGAACACGTCATCAGCCGTCAATCATGGGGACTATCCCCTCCCGGCCAGCTGGCCAGGTAGAGGAAGGAAGCTGGATCCCGGAACAGGTCCGGGATGACTGTGTCACGTGACCGAAAGGGAATAATACCAAAACAAGCCCGTACAGAGCCCCGTCGAAGGGTTCAGGATGGCGGTCAGGATCGAACCAGCCGCTCGTAATACTCCGCCAGCTGCGCGGCATTTTCCTTCCAGCTGAAGCGCGCGGCATGTGTGGCGACCGCCTGCGGATCGGGAGGGCTTGCAAGGAGCTCGCGGATCGCGGCTGCAATCGCCTCCGGTTCGCGCGGGGCAATCCGCCCGGCATCCGGCCCGGTCACCACTTCGCGCGCGCCGCCGATATCGGGAATCACCACCGGCGTGCCGCAGGCCAGCGCTTCGACCCAGGCGTTGGCAAGCCCCTCGCGCTCCGAGGGCAGCACCATCGCCTGGGAAGCGGATAGCAGGAGCGGCATGACATCGTGATCGACCGAGCCGAGGAAATGCACGCGGTCGCGCAGTTTGAGCCGCCGTGCCAGCGCGCCGAGCGCCTCGCGTTCCGGGCCGGTCCCGGCAATGGCAAGGTGCGCATGCGGGATTTGCGCCAGCGCGCGGATAGCGAGGCTCTGGCCCTTATGCGGTACAAGTCCGCCGATGGTGGAGATCAGCGGCGCACCGCCGGGAAGCGCGATGCCCAGGGTGTCCGCCAGCTCCGCCCGCGCCGCCGTCCGGTCGCGCAGGCAAAAGCGGCTGCGGTCGAGCCCGGTATGGTGGATGGTGATCTTGTCTCTCGGCAGGCCGAAACTTGCCATATCGCGCGCCAGTGCTTTGGACACGGCAAGCAGGCCGTCCGCTTCGGCGGCGGCTTCGCAAATCTGGCCCAGCGCCCAATCCTTGCGGCACCAGAAAGTGATGTCCGACCCGCGTGCCTTGATCGAGAGCGGGAGGCCGAGTGCTCGGGCGATCCGTGCAGCCGCCGGCCCGTCGGGGAAGAAGAATTGCGCATCGACAAGGTCGAACGGCCGCTCGGCATGGAGACGCTTCGCCAGAGGCAGTGCCGCCCGGGCGATGAAGGCCGGGTTCAGCCGCGCGCCGATCCGCGGGATCAGCGAGAAGCGCGGGCGATGGACATGCACACCGCCTTCCTCGCCATCCACAGCCACTGCCGACAGCTCACGATATTGGCCGAACGCTATGGCCGGGATGCCGATCGGATTGATCATCGTCACTTCCCAGTCGCCGCGCGCCGCCAAAGCTTCCAGCGATCGCGCGACGAAGGTTCCGAAACGAGGGGCGTGGGCGTTGGGGTAGAGCGTGGAAATCGACAGGACGCGTTTCACAATTTGCGCACCAGCATTTCCGCCACAGCCAGCCATTGCGGCCGATCGATCACAATCTGCCGCTGGCCCGCGCCGGGCGGCAGCAGGCCGACAAGCGTCCCCTGCCGGTCGATCAGGCGGCCGAAGGCGAAGCGCCCGCCGGAGCGCGGGGCGAGGACGTCCCGATTGATCACCTGTCCAGCGTCCTTGGGCGCG
>DASWIR010000138.1:0-11683 GCA_036397575.1 Alteraurantiacibacter sp.
CGACGAAATGCGCGATAAATGGCTCGCATCCCAAGGTATTATGGTCATACGCATCCCGGCCCGGGAAGTCCTGATGTCGCCGGACAAGGTGGCCGAAAACCTGCTTCGCTACTGCAAGCGTTGATTGCCCCTCCGTCAGCCCTTCGGGCTGCCACCTCCCCACTTGTCCTGCGGAAAAGCGGGGAGGAGCCCGACGCTCACGCCTTCGCCTTTTTCTTCGCCGGTGCCTTCCTGCGGCCCTTCTTCTTCGACGGGCCTTTGGCGACCCGCGCATCGATCAGCGCGATCGCCTGGTCCTCGGTCACATCCTCCGGCTTCGCATCCTTGGGGATCGTCGCGTTGGTTGTGCCGTCGGTGACATAGGGGCCGTAGCGACCCGGCATCACCCGCATTACCCCGCCGCTGGTCGGATGCGCGCCCAGCACCTTGACCGGCTCCGCCTTTGCGCGCCCTTCTCCACCCTTGCGGTTCGCTGCCTCAGCCAGCAGCGCCACCGCCGCATTCATGCCGGTCTCGAAAACTTCGCGCGTACCGCCGAGCTTGGCATATTTGCCCTCGTGTTTGAGGTAGGGCCCGTAACGCCCGATATTCGCTTCGATTTCTTCACCCGTCTCAGGATGCGTGCCGACAATGCGCGGCAGGCCCAGCAGCTTCAGCGCCCATTCGAGATCGAAATCGTCGAGATCCTTGGGAATCGAGGCACGCTTCGCTTCCTTGCCCTCGCCCAGCTGGACATAGGGGCCGAAGCGGCCTGTCTTGCGGAGGACCTCCATCCCGCTCTCGGGATCGGTGCCCATCGCCCCGTCGTCCCCATTGCCGCCATCCTCGCCAGGCTGGCCGAAACGGCGGGTATATTTGCATTCGGGATAGTTGGCGCAGGCGACAAAGGCCCCGTAGCGCCCGCCGCGCAGCGCCAACCGCCCGCCTTCGCGCCCTTCGTCGCGGCATAGCGGGCAGCTGCGCGGGTCGGATCCGTCTTCCGTTGGCGGGAACAGGTAGTCGGACAGGAACTCATCGAGCACTTCGGTGACTTCCGAAGGCTGGCGCTCCATCACCTCGTCGCTCTTCGGCTTGAAGTCGCGCCAGAAGTCGGCGAGCACCTTCTTCCATTCGGCGCGCCCGCCGGAAATATCGTCGAGCTCCTCCTCCATCTCCGCAGTGAAATCGTAAGCGACGTAACGGGAGAAGAAGCGTTCGAGAAACGCCGTCAGCAGGCGCCCGGAATCCTCTGCGAAGAAACGGTTTTTCTCCATCCGGACATAGGCGCGGTCGCGCAGTGTCTGGATGGTGGAGGCATAGGTGGAAGGACGGCCGATGCCGAGCTCCTCCAGCCTTTTGACCAGGCTCGCTTCGGAAAAGCGGGGCGGCGGCTGGGTGAAATGCTGAGTTGCTTCTACCGCCTTCTTGGCAGGGGCATCACCCTTGCGGATAGTGGGGAGCAGGCCTCCCTCGTCATCCTCGCTCTTCTGGTCGAGCCCTTCTTCATAGACCGCAAGGAAGCCGGGGAATTTTACCACCTGGCCCGTCGCGCGCAATTCGTGCTGACCGGTCGGGTCGCGCATAGTCACGGTGGTACGCTCCAGGCTCGCGGCGGCCATCTGGCTCGCAAGAGCGCGTTTCCAGATCAGCTCGTACAGCCGCGCCTCGTCGCCCGACCCGGCATGGTCGCGCTTGAAATCGGTCGGTCGGATGGCCTCGTGCGCTTCCTGCGCGTTCTTGGCCTTGGCCGTATACTGCCGCGGCTTCTCGGGCAGGAACGAATGGTCGTAGCGGTCGGCGATCGCATCGCGCGCGGCCATGATCGCGCTGCCGTCCATTTGCACCCCGTCCGTGCGCATATAGGTGATCGAGCCCTGCTCGTAGAGGTTCTGGGCGCAGCGCATGGTGTGACTGGCGGAGAAACCCAGCTTGCGCGCGGCCTCCTGCTGGAGGGTCGAGGTGGTGAATGGCGGCGCGGGATTGCGCTTGAGCGGCTTGGTCTCGACATCCTCGACAGTGAAGCGCGCGCCTTCGACCGCGGCCTTGGCCGCCATCGCAGTCCCTTCGTCGCCGATCGACAACCGTTCTAGCTTTTCGCCCGCATAGCGCACCAGCCGCGCATCGAAGCCGGTGCCATCCTGCTCCATCTTTGCAGTGACGGCCCAGTATTCCTGCGGCCTGAAAGCCTCGATCTCGCGCTCGCGGTCGACGATCAGGCGCAGCGCGACCGACTGCACACGGCCCGCACTCTTGGCCCCGGGCAGCTTGCGCCACAGAACAGGCGAAAGCGTGAAGCCGAACAGATAATCGAGCGCGCGCCGTGCGAGATAGGCATCAATCAGATCCTCATCGAGCTGCCTCGGGCTCTTCATCGCATCGGTCACGGCCTGTTTGGTGATCGCGTTGAAAGTGACCCGCTCGACATTGGCGGGGAGCACCTTGCGCTTCTTCAGCAGTTCCAGCACGTGCCAGCTGATCGCTTCGCCCTCTCGGTCGGGGTCGGTGGCAAGGATCAGGCGGCTTGCGCCTTTCGCCGCATCGGCGATCGCCTTCACCTGGCTCTGCTTGTCGCGATACTGCTCCCAGTCCATCGCGAAATCCTCGTCCGGACGGACCGAGCCGTCCTTGGGCGGGAGATCGCGGACATGGCCGTAGGAAGCGAGAACCTTGAAGTCCTTGCCGAGATATTTCTCGATGGTGCGAGCCTTGGCAGGCGATTCAACGACTACGAGTTGCATGGAATTGAATGACTTTCCCTCACGTGTACGTACGCGCGAGAGTGGTTCGATAGATTCAGGTTCGTCAAGCGGTCAATGATAAGTGCCCCTCCCGCAGGGCGGCAGCCGCAGGCCGCACGGACATCCGAACAAAGAGCTTTCGCCGCCTGGGCGATTGCCGCACAACCGCCGGATGCGCTGGTGGTCGATCATCCTTGTGCTGGGCGGCTTGTCCAGTTGCGTTTCGGCAACGTCCGATCCGGGCATGGCCGGCCACTACAGGCTGGCCGAAGGTCCGGACGTGGCGGGCGAGCTGGTACTCACAGCCGATGGCCGGTTCGGATACGCCCTCGCGGCCGGGGCGCTCGACGAACGGGCACAGGGCCGTTGGGAGCAGAATGGCGAGACCGCATGCCTGTTCACCGAGCCGGTGCCTGTCCCTCCAGTATTTTCGCGGGAGTCGAGCGCGCCGGCGGGCGGCGAATCGCGAGATCTGCTCGTAACCTGGCCGGGCGGCGGTGGCATTGCCGGAGTGGATTTCCGGCTCGGGTTCGACGACGGCAGTTTCATCGAAGGCTACACCCAGCAGGACGGATGGTCGATGCCCTCAAGCGACGTCCGGAAGCCACGCTGGATCGAACTTGCCGTTCCCATGCACGGGCTGAATTCGCCTCGCTTCGCCCTGGACGAAAGGGATCGCGGGCCATGGCGTTTCGTGCTCACACCCAACGATCTCGGCCTCGTCGATTTCCAGGGCGCCTGCCTCAGGCGCGAGGAAACCCGTTACCTGCTGGAAAGGGGAGAGGGGGAAATGCGCTTCGTCAGGGCCGAATCCTGAGGCAAGCTTAGATTGGTCAAGCAGGTTCCGTCGCGGCGATCACCGAACCGCTCACTCGTGGGTTCTGCGCGACCAGGGCGAAGGTCGCAATTCCCAGAACTGCAAGCCAGGCACTCCCAACGGATGTTGAAACATTCATCGCTATCATGACCAGCTCGTAAGTGAGGAAGTCGGAAAGCTCGAAAGCATAGTAGGCGGCCCACGCTACGCCGTAGCAAGCGACGGGCCCCATGATGCTGATGCCAAGCGGTTTCTGGTAAGGCTGAGTCGCGTTCCAGCTCCATCGCATGGTATTTCCGATCCAATCCTCCACGACCAGCGCGCGGGCGAAAACAGGAAGCCAGCGCATCATAAGGTAGACGCCTGGTACAATGAGCACCACGAGAGCAAGCGCGATCGGTATTCCCGTAGCAAGGCTGAGAACAAAGTAGGTTCCCACTCCCCCTGCTCTCCCGCCGGTCAAATTACCTCCCTTCTGCATCAGGCCCAATAGAAGCAGATATCCCAGCGCCCACACAAGGAAAGCTGCCCAGATTTCGGCCATCGCCTGATCGTAGAAATAGATATCGACAACCACATAGATTCCGGCAGTGAGACAGACATAGCCGAGAAGAAACCACCTACCGCTCAACGCCAACCTTCGCTGCTCGCGGCTGAGCTTCCTCAGAAAAGTTTGGGCGGAGTGGGTCGTCATGCCGATCAATATTCCGCCGAAAGCAAACTGACCCGCCCGCCTGCATGGCGTATAAGACGACCGACGATCTCCAGCTCCAGCAGTGCAGTTTGGACCGCTCCGGGCGCCTCGCCCGACTGGCGGATCAGCTCATCCACCGCAACCGGCGCGGAGGTCAGCAGCCCCTCGATATCGGCAGGCGCGCCGCCGAGTTCCTCCGCCTCGTAGTCGAAACCATTGACGGGCTCCCGAAAGGTCGAGCGTGGATGACCGTCGAAGCCGGTAAGCAGTTCGACCACGTCCTCGGGCGACTGGACCAGCACCGCGCCTTCGCGGATCAAATGATTGCAGCCCTGACTGCGCGGCTCGAGCGGAGAACCGGGAATGGCCATCACCTCACGGCCCGCCTCGCCTGCCAACCGCGCAGTGATGAGCGAGCCGGATTTAGGCGCGGCCTCGACCACCAGCGTACCGCTCGCCAGGCCCGCGATGATCCGGTTGCGGCTCGGGAAATGGCTGCCGCGCGGCTCCGTGCCCGGCGGCTGCTCCGCAATCAGCAGCGCCTCGCTCGCGATCCGTTGCTGCAGATCCTCGTGCTGCGGCGGATAGGCGATGTCGATCCCGCTGGCGATCACCCCGATGGTCGCCGGGAACGCGCCTTGATGCGCTGCGCCGTCGATCCCGCGCGCGAGGCCGGACACTACGGTAAAACCCGCCTCGGCCAGCGCGGCGGCGAAGTCGCGAGCCAGCTTGACCGCGGCGGCCGAAGCATTGCGCGCGCCGACAATGGCGACACAGGGCTTCGCTGCAAGCTCCATGTTCCCGCGCACAATCAGGATGGGCGGTACGCCTTCGATCTCACCGAGCAGCGCCGGATATTCGTCGGAGTCGCGAAACACATATCGCGCGCTTGCCTTACGCGCGGCAGCGATCTCGTCCTCGATCCGCTCACGCGGCGCCGGGCGATAGCTGCGCGCACCCCGCTTCGCGAGATCCGGCAGGGCCGCCAGCGCATCGCCCGCATTGCCGAAGCGGCGCAGCAACTGAGCATAGGAGACCGGGCCGATATTGGGCGAGCGCAGCAAGCGAATGCGGTCGAAAGCTTCCTGTTGCGACAGCATTACTTCTTGCCGCCCAGTCGCGGCTCCGTGCCTTCGCGCAGCCGCTTCAAATTCTCGCGGTGGAGCCAGATCACCAGCGCCGCGATCGCAAGCAGCACGGGCAAGAATTCCGGCCATCCGCCCAACGACGCCATGATAACTGCCGCCAGGACCGCGCTCATGCCCGCAAGCGAGCTGATCCGCGTCAGCCCCAGCACGCCGAGCCAGACCAGCGCATAGGCAAGGCCGATCGGCCAGGCGAGGCCGAAGGCGACGCCGGCATTGGTGGCAACGCCCTTGCCGCCCTTGAATTTCAGCCAGACCGGAAAGCAGTGCCCGACGACTGCAGCCAGCGCAGCCCAGGCGACCGCCTCGGGCCAGAAGTGCCGCACGAGCAGAACGGCCGCGAGCCCCTTGCCGAGGTCGAGCATCAATGTTGCCGCCGCCAGCCCCTTGCGCCCCGTGCGCAGTACATTCGTCGCACCGATATTCCCGCTGCCGATATTGCGCACATCGCCGAGCCCCGCGGCGCGGGTCAGCACCAACCCGAATGGGATCGAGCCGATGAGGTATCCGGTCAGTGCAGCGAAGAAGTGTTCCATGCGCGGCCCGCGATCCCTGCCAAGCTTCCCTTTTGTCGCTGCCTAGGTAGAAGGCGGGCCTTCGACAAGCAATCCGCGCCCGGGAAATGACCGAAACCGATCCTTCCGCCCCGATCCTTATCTTCGATTCCGGGGTCGGCGGGCTTTCGGTGCTGGGGGAGATGCGCAAGCTGCTGCCCGGCGCACCGGTAATCTA
Organism: Alteraurantiacibacter sp.; assembly: GCA_036397575.1. Taxonomy (GTDB): domain Bacteria; phylum Pseudomonadota; class Alphaproteobacteria; order Sphingomonadales; family Sphingomonadaceae; genus DASWIR01. The sequence continues at coordinate 6,106 of DASWIR010000138.1, forward strand.
CGCCGCCGACACGGCGGGCCTGCCCTACGGCACGAAGAGCGAAGCCGAGATCGCCGCGCGGGTCGCCGGCCTGCTCGGGCGGATGAGCGAGCGTTACCGCCCGCGCCTGGCCTGCATCGCCTGCAATACGGCCTCCACGATTGCGCTGGGCATGGTGCGCGAGGTGCTGGAGATCCCGATCGTCGGCACCGTCCCCGCGATCAAGCCCGCTGCGGAGATAACGAAGACCGGAGTCATCGGCCTCCTCGGCACCGGGGCCACGATCCGCCAGGCCTATGTCGACAATCTCGAAGCGGAATTCGCGGCAGACAAGCTGCTGCTCCGCCACGCCTGCCCGGCACTCGTCTCCGCCGCGGAGACCAAGCTGCGCGGCGGCACGCCGGATCCGGCGATTTTCGCCGATGCCATCGCCGGCCTGCAGGCCATGGAAGGCGGCAAACGAATCGATACGATCGTGCTCGCCTGCACCCATTTCCCGTTGGTGGAAGAGGAACTGGCACTGGCCGCCGGCCGCGATGTACAATTTGTAGACGGAAATGCGGGGATAGCGCGGCGCATCGCGTTCCTGACAAAAGACCTGCCATTCGCGCGGGAAAAGCCCGATATTGCCGTGTTTACAGGCGGCGAGGAAACCTATGCGCGGCTGGCCCCCGCCCTGTCGCATTATGGCATCGACAGGACGGAGCGCCTTTAACGCGAATCGTTCGCAAACTCCGTGCTTTAAACCCCATTCCGCATGACGTAAGGCGCGCCGAAATCCCTCGGTTACTGGCCATACGGACAGGGCAATTGAACTACGACCAGATCTTCGATCAAGCGATCGACCGGCTTCATTCCGAAGGCCGCTATCGCGTGTTCATCGACATTCTGCGCAACAGGGGCGCCTTCCCCAATGCGCGCTGCTTCGCACATCACAACGGCCCCCAGCCAATCACGGTGTGGTGCTCGAACGACTATCTCGCCATGGGCCAGCACCCGAAAGTGGTCGCGGCGATGGAAGAAGCTCTCCACGATGTCGGCGCAGGCTCGGGCGGCACGCGCAATATCGGGGGCAACACCCACTACCATATCCAGCTGGAACAGGAGCTGGCCGAGCTGCACGGCAAGGAGGCCGCGCTGCTGTTCACCAGCGGCTACGTCTCCAACGACGCGACGCTTTCGACCCTGGCCAAGCTGTTGCCCGGCTGCGTGATCTTCTCCGACGAGCTCAACCACGCATCGATGATCGCCGGCATCCGCAACTCAGGCTGCGAAAAGCGGATCTTCCGCCACAACGATGTGGCGCATCTCGAAGAACTGCTGGCTGCGGAAGACCCGGACTGTCCCAAGCTGATCGCGTTCGAGAGCGTCTATTCGATGGATGGCGATGTTGCTCCAATCCACGCGATCTGCGACCTGGCCGAGAAGTACAATGCGCTCACCTATATCGACGAGGTCCATGCCGTGGGCATGTATGGCGATCATGGCGGCGGCATCTCGGAGCGCGACGGCGCAGCTCATCGGATCGACCTCATCGAAGGCACTCTGGGCAAGGCTTTCGGCGTGATGGGCGGTTATATCGCGGCTGATCGCAAGATCGTCGACTGTATCCGCTCCTACGCCCCCGGCTTCATCTTCACCACTTCACTGAGCCCCGTGCTGGTTGCGGGCGTGCTGGCCGCGGTGCGGCACCTCAAGGAAAGCTCGGTCGAGCGCGAGGCGCAGCAGGCCGCTGCCGCCTCGCTCAAGCGCCATTTCCGGGAGGCCGGTCTTCCGGTGATGGAATCCACGACCCACATCGTGCCGCTGATGGTCGGCGATCCCGTGCGGGCGAAGAAGATCAGCGATATCCTGCTCGCCGAGTACGGCGTCTATGTGCAGCCGATCAACTATCCGACCGTCCCTCGCGGGACCGAGCGGCTGCGCTTCACTCCCGGCCCGGCGCACACCGAGGAAATGATGGTCGAGCTGACCCGGGCACTGCTGGAAATCTGGGACCGCATGGAGCTGGAACTGCTCAAGGCGGCATAAACCGCGCTGCCTTCCTTTCCGGTAAAAATGTCTGGCGCTAACCGTAGAAATTAGCCCGATATTTACCAAGATCGGCCAAGGAATCCTGCGAGAGAAGGGGTTTTCCATCCCCGAAAAGCAGGAATTGTTGCACAGCCGATGGCGAGTAAAGGTTTCCTGAGGAGCCTGACAGGGGGTTCGAATACCGGATCGCAGCGCGATTACGGCTCTGTCGATGTTGTCACCGCAAGCGATACAAAGCGCCGCGTGGAAGTGCTCGACGATTTCGAAAAGGCGGGCATCGGCTGGCTCTGGGCGACCGACAATGAAGGGCACCTGATCTATATTTCCGAGAGTGCTGCGGAAAAGCTGGGCTTTCCGATCGAAGACCTGCTCGCCCACCCGCTGATCGAGCTGTTCGAAACCGACCCCGACAACCCCGACGAGCGTTCCGACCGGCCGCTCAACTTCCAGCTCAAGGCGCGCAACAGGATTTCCGATCTCGTCGTGCGTTTCATCCGTCCGGGGGATACGGGCGAAGAGCGCAAGGTTTGGTGGTCGATCTCGGCTCATCCAAAATTCACCGACAATGGCAGGTTCGTGGGTTATCGCGGAAGTGCCAAGGATGTGACTGTCGAATACCAGCGCAAGCTGGAAGATTCGCGCCTTGCCGAATTCGATTCCCTCACCGGCCTCGCCAATCGCCACCGCATGGATCGGCGGCTGGAAAGCGTGCTCTCCGCCTACAGGAGCGCCAAGCGCGCCTGTGCGCTGATGATGCTCGATCTGGACCGGTTCAAGCAGGTCAACGACACGATGGGCCATCAGGCCGGCGACATACTGCTCCAGCAGGTTGCCCAGCGACTGACCTCCATCATCGGCACTCGCGGCGAGATCGGGCGGCTGGGCGGTGACGAATTCCAGGTGATCCTGCCCGATATCGATGACCGGGGGAAACTGGGCGAGATTGCCGAAAAGGTGATCCAGATTATCTCCCAGCCCTATCCCATCGACGGTAAACGCGCCATCATCGGAACTTCAGTCGGCGTCGCAATCGCACCTTATGACGGACTCGAGAAAGCGGAGATCGTCCGCGCTTCCGACCTCGCGCTTTATGCCGCCAAGAAAGGCGGCCGCGGCCAGTTCCGCTTCTACTCCGCCGACCTCAAGGACGAGGAGGAAGAGCGCGAGCTACTCATGGACGAACTGAGCGAAGCGCTCGCCACCGACCAGCTCGAGTTGCACTACCAGCCAGTGGTCCGTACCGAGGACAATATGGTCGTCGGCTTCGAAGGCCTGCTGCGCTGGGAACATCCGGAACGGGGCATGGTGAGCCCGGACGTTTTCATCCCGGCGGCCGAGAAGGCCAACCTTATCATTCAGCTCGGCGAATGGGCCTTGCGCCGCGCCTGCCGGGACGCCGCGACCTGGGCAAAGACGGTCCGTGTGGCCGTGAATGTCTCGGCGGTGCAGTTCGCCCATGCAGGCTTTCCCGGCATGGTAACCGAGGTATTGTCGGAGACTGGGCTGGAACCCGACCGGCTCGAGCTGGAGCTGACCGAGAGCGTCTTCATGGGCGACAGCGAATCGGTCGATGAAACCTTCGCCGCGCTCAAATCCCTGGGAATCCGCCTGGCACTCGACGATTTCGGAACCGGATATTCTTCGCTGAGCTATTTGCGCTCGGCACCGTTCGACAAGATCAAGGTCGATAAGAGCTTTGTCGATTCCTGCACCCAGCAGGACCAGAACAGCGCCAAGATCATCACCGCAATCATCGGCCTTTCCGAAGCGCTGGGCATGGAAACCACCGTGGAAGGCGTCGAAGCCTTCGATCAACTCGAGCTTGTCGTCTCCAAGGGCGCAAAATTCGTCCAGGGCTGGATCTATTCCAAAGCGCTAAGCGCCGAAGTGGTCGCCGAGAACATGGCTTCCGGCGAATTCAAGATCGAGCCGGAGGGCCCCGACACTTACCGCCCCGATCGCCGCTCGGTTTTCCGCCGGATCGGCGTAATACATGACGATCATCGCTATGGCGCGGTGCTCCGTGATTTGTCCAAGACGGGGGCGCGGGTCGACGGGTTGATCGGTATTCCGCCAGGGACGGGACTCGTGCTCGACCTGGGCGCGGGCCAACTCGCCGTATGCACTGTGGTGCGCTCGCACGATGCGACCATCGCGGTCGAATTCGAAACCCCACTGGTCAGCGATGGCGCCGGCGGGTTGTGCACACGCCACCGGGTGTCGCCATACGCGCTGGCGGCGGCCGGCATGCCTCTCGCGGCGCTGCCGCCGGGCAACTACCCACTGGCAGTGGGCGCCGACGGCTCCCGCAGCAAACCGCAATTCATGGAAGTGACCACCATGCGCGGGTGACGCCCGCTTGTGCATTTCTGTGATAGGAATCAGCCGAATCTCGCAAAATTTTCCGGCGGGTCAGCGAAACCCCGGAGGAGGTTGCCCAGCACTCGCTCCGATCCTTAGTTGCGGCGATGCCCCTCGGCGCGAGGTGAGCATTCGTCACCCTTCCAGCCCCGGGCGTGTGTCACCTAAATGCGCACACGAAACGGGGGTTTTGCACGACCGATATCCCAGCCATCATATTGAAATATTTGAGTAAACTAAAAAGGCCGCGTCACCTTTCGAAAACGCGTTCCGTTGGCCTGTCCAGTGCACGCCGTTGGCCTCTCGCCGGACGCGAAAATGCGCGTCGCGAATGCAAAAAACGGGATCGACGATTCAATGAGCCGCAGCCCGCCTAGCACGCGGTGGGCCTTGTAGGACAGGGCGGTCGGCAAGCCCCTATTCCCCGCCTTCCGCCGCACCCCCTTCGTGCAACGCCCGGTCGGCGGTGATGTAATTGCGGATCTGCACATTGCCCTCGTGGCAGGCATATTCGAACATGCCGTAATCGTCGTCGCGCACCCAGTCGGTCCGTGCGCCCCACGGCGCGGTGTAATTGACAGGATCGGTAAAAATCATCTCGTAAACGATCGAATCCGGCCCGGTCATGGTCAGCCGCTCGACGAGGCGCGCTTCGGTGCTGACGGGGCTGTCATTGTTGCGCGGCGATCCGGTGGTGACGACACTGGTGGCCGACGGTCCCGGGCGGAAATTGACCGTCTCGATCACCAGTGTGTTCGCATCTTCCCAATGACCGCGGCTCTCGCCCATCCAATGGCCGATCCGCGAAGGGATCGGCGGACGGCCATCGGTATAGATGATTCGCGTTTCGTGGATCATTTCCAGCTGCATCGCCACTATGCCCGGCGCCTGGAAGATGCGGATGCCGTTATTGTACATGCCCGGAAACATCGAGGTCGGCAGGCCGCGAGTGATGCACCGGTCCCAGCTGTCGAAATCGAGCGGCGACTGGAAACGCTGCGCAGCCCGCCAGCTCGAGCGCATCTTGTCGGCATTGCGCTGGCCTTCTTCGGTCTTGGGCGGCAGCCGGCCGTTCTCAGGCAGGACGAGGAAGGAGGTGCGGCGATTGGTCTCGCCCATCTCCGCCCAGTGGCCCATGCCCATAGTGCCGGCACTGTCCTCGTTCTCGTATCGGGCGCGTAGTCCCGCCAACCGCTCTGTCTTT
>DASWIR010000139.1:0-2993 GCA_036397575.1 Alteraurantiacibacter sp.
TGTTTCGCCTGCGACTTGGCACTTGGGGGACTGAAACCTTCGGAAGGTCGGCGGCGAGAATCTCCCACCCCAACTTCATCAATACGCAATGGCCCTAGGTAGATTCCCTTAATATGAAAATGATCTATATCATTTCTTACCAAGATCGTATATTGTTCCAAATAACATCAGGTATAGTTTGAAACTATGCCGATTTTCTGTTCCAATTATCGCTTGGTCATCTACTCGGCAGATGTGGAATCTGAAAGATTTTCATATAGACAGGTATTGATTTTACGGGGGTAAATATGCCTTCTTCCAATCCCGGCGCTGCCGATTTAACCCAGAGCCTCGCGCTTTCCATTGTTTCGACTTCGGATACCCCGTTGTTGTTGCTGGACGATACGCTCAAGATCATCGCCGTCAGCAAGGCATTTTCGGAAGCATTCGGACTCGACGGCCCCGCCGCAGTCGGGACCATAGTGAGTTCGCTCGGCAACGGCGAATGGGCGAGTCCGCAACTCCAGTCCATGCTCAAGGCCACCGCTGCCGGGATGGCCGAAATCAAGGATTACGAGTTCGATCTGAGGCGCGATGGCCGCGAAAGCCGTTTGCTGGTGCTGAGCGCCCACAAGCTTAGCTATAACGAGTCGAGCGATGTCCGGGTGCTCTTGGCGATCGCCGATGCAACCGATTCGCGGACGGCAAAACGGGTCGAAGAAGGCCTGCTGCGGGAAAAGGAGATTCTGCTCAAAGAACTCCAGCACCGCGTTGCCAACAGCTTGCAAATCATTGCGAGCGTGCTGATGCAGAATGCGCGCAAGGTTCAGTCCGAAGAGACCCGCAGCCACCTCAGGGATGCTCACAATCGCGTGATGTCGGTGGCCGCGCTCCAGCGTCAACTCGCGGCGTCGGGCGAGGATGACGTCGACCTGAAGCCGTATATCGCGCAATTGTGCCAATGCATCGGCGCTTCGATGATCCGCGATCCGGAGCAGATCCATCTCGTGGTGACAGTCGATGGCAGCCGGGTCACGCCGGACATTTCCGTCAGTCTCGGGCTCATCGTGACCGAACTGGTCATCAATGCCCTGAAACACGCTTTCCCCGATGACAGGGCAGGGACAATCACCGTGGATTACCGCTCGACGGGGTCCTTCTGGGCGCTGACGGTCACCGACGACGGGATCGGGATGGGGCCGACAGACGACCCGCCGAAATCGGGGCTCGGCACCAGCATCGTCAATGCCCTCGCCAGCCAGTTGCGGGCCGAAGTGAGCATACACAGCGGCGACGGCGGGACGAGCGTGTCCCTGGTCCACTCGCAAACGCTGGGAACTGGCGCAGGATCGAAGCCGCTTCCTGAAATTCCGGCGCTCTAGGGTCAGCGGCCCAAGCTGAGCCACCCCTTTCGATAGTGGTCCTGAAGAAAGCTCTTGCTCTGACAAGGCCCCCTGAACCTCTAAAGCCAAACGGGCCGGCCCCTGGCCGATGTCATGCCCGTGCCCGACCCTAAGGCCGCTTACGCCGGCAGGCGGTAAGGTGCGCGATAGCGGGGAGCGATCAGGGCGTTGGCTTCGGCGTCGCCCTTGAACTCGCCTGCAGCAGCGTCCCAGTGGACTTTGCGACCGGTGCGCCAGGCGACGTTGCCCATCTGACAGACGATGGCCGTGTTGGCCGCCGATTCGATGGGACAGGCGGGCGTGAGGGAGCGATCCTTCACGCAGGCGATGAAGTCTGCCGTGTGCCGTTCGAGCCCGTTGTCCTGCGCCCGGGTCTCGGGAATCTCCGGGGTCATGGGCTTGCCGTCGCTGAACTCCGGGGCGACCCACCACTTGCCGCGGTCGACCACCAGGGTGCCGGTCTCGCCGACGAAGGCCACGCCATGATCGCCGCCGCCGAAGGGCCCGCGGCTGATGCCGACCGCATGCTCCCATTCCACGGAATAATTGCCGAAGTCGAAGATCGCGGTCTGGGTGTCGGGCGTCTCCATTGCCGATTCCGGATAGCCATAGGCGCCGCCCAGCGAACTGACCGAGTTGGGCGCCTCGGCGTTCATGCCCCAGAGGGCGATGTCCATCAGGTGGACGCCCCAGTCGGTCATCAGGCCGCCCGCGTAATCCCAGTACCAGCGCCAGGTGAAGTGGAAGCGGTTGGGGTTGAAGGGGCGCAATGGCGCCGGGCCGAGCCAGCGGTCGTAGTCGACGCCCGGAGGCGGCGCCTGGTCCGGCTGGGGAGGGATGTTCTTCATCCAGCCCATGTAGGCCCAGGCCTTGACCTTCCGCACCCGGCCGATGCCGCCGGCATGGACGTGGGCGATGGCGTCGGCCCAATGCTGGTTGCTGCGCTGCCACTGGCCGACCTGGACGACGCGGTCGTGCCGCTGCTTGGCGGCGACCATGGCGCGGCATTCGGCGATGGAGTTGCCAAGCGGCTTTTCGCAATAGGCGTCCTTGCCCGCCGACATGGCGTCGGTGAGTTGGAGCGCGTGCCAGTGGTCGGGCGTGGCGATGATCACCGCGTCCACCGACTTGTCGTCCAGCATGCGGCGATAGTCGTCGTAAAGCCGCGGCGCGCGGCCGGTAAGCTTCTGCAGCTCGGCACCACGCTCGGTGAGGACCTTGGCGTCCACGTCGCAGAGAGCGACGGGCGTGACGTCGGCCACTTTCATCATCGACGTGAGGTTCGCCCAGCCCATGCCTTTGCAGCCGATCAGGCCCACCTGGACCTTGTCGTTGGCGGACCCGCGGCGGCGGCCCTGCGCGAAAGCCGTGTCGAGCGGCGCGAGGGTGGCGGCCGAGGCGGCGATGCCGCCGGCGAGGAGGGCGCGGCGATCGAAGCTGGCAGTCATTCTGGTCTCTCTCCGGGTCATTCTTCCGATTTTGGTAGCGCTACCACGCGCCGTCGCAAGGGCGCAAGGACGCATTGCCGGATCGCCAGAGCGCGATTGCGCTAAGCCCCGGGGATATTACCCAGTTCAAAACGCGGCTGCAGATCGCTCATTCGCGCCCGAG
>DASWIR010000140.1:0-5892 GCA_036397575.1 Alteraurantiacibacter sp.
TCCACCCACAGGCTTTCCTCGAGGCTGAACCCTTCATCTTCGCCGGAGAGGAATTGCCAGTATGAGCCGTCGCCCAGCGCCAGTCCCGCACCCTTGCCGTTCTCGGTAAGGTTCGCCTCGATGCCGGGACCGAGGTGGAAACGAATCGCATAAGGCACCTTGCCCTTCTTGCCCGAACGGCCGGCCGGCACGAGCAGGTCCTGTCCGCGCAGTTCGCTGCAATCCTCGCGCAGCAGCAGAATTCGGCGGTGGACCAGGCTGAAACGCCTGGCATAGCCGTCATGGCTCGCTTCCAGCCGCGTGGCGAGGCCGGCAGCGCCCCTGGGCCCTTCGGTCTCGACCATGCGCCGATCCAGCTCGACCTCCTCGACGCCCGTGCCGAGCTTGCCATTGATCAGTACGGCGGTGGAGTTGGCATCGTCCAGCACGAGTGTCGAATGAGCCGCGGTCGCCCGCAGCCCCCTCTCGATCCGCACCGGTACCATGCCGCCGGTAATGCCCGAACCTCCGCAATTGACGACGATCCGTTGGTCGCCATACGAAAATTCGAATGCCAGCGTAGAGGCGCAGCCATGCCGCGCATGGCGAGCGAGCGGCGGCGGTGCGGCGTCGAATTGCAGCGCTCCGTGCCGGCTCGCGACGCGCTGATAGCCCCATTGCCGCGCCTCGCGCAGCGGACGGGTCCGAATGCCGCTCGCCTCGACCAGCGCCGATACCCGGTCCGCCGACACCGCACCCGATCCCTGCCAGTTGCCGAGACCCCCATCGCCATGCGTCAGGCTGAGCAACGGCGGCACGAGCAATGAGAGCATCAATTCGGCCGCATGGGGCGGCTCGCGGTTCACCGCCCGGTAGCAGGCGACGAGCTCGACCAGCAGCTCGATCGCCTCCATCTGGCCCAGCGGACTGCGCGAGAGCACGCCCCCGTCCTCGCCCACCAGGTCGCCGAGGCAGTTGACGAGGCCGTACTCGCCGAACAGGCGGCGCGGCTTGCCGTCCGGCATCAGCAGGCCGGCCGCCGTAATCGCGCACCATCCGGCAAGCTCGGCCAGCCGATCCTCCGCGCGGCTGACCTGCCGGTCGAGATGGCGCGCAGTCTCTTCCATTGCGTGCAGGATGCATCCGCGAAACCCCGCATCGTCGCCCGAGAGGATCAGCGGCGCGTGAACCAGCCAGTTGAGGAGCCGATGCCCGGCAAGCCCGACTTTCCAGGCCGGCCCCTTCGCCGGGCCGGGATTGGCTTCGAGCCAGGCGGCAGCGATCTTCTCCGCGGCCGGCGCGCATTGCTCGCGCGCGGCGCATGCAGCAAGATCGCGCAGCCAGCCAAACCCATGGACCGTACGCTCGAAAGGGGGCGTGTGGATCGCGCCCGGGCCGAAATCGATCCCGCTGATCGGCGTCTTGGTGCCGAGAACGAGGAAATGCCCCGCGCGCAAGGCAACGCCTGCCACCCGGTCCCCGCAAAGCGGGCTCTCGACCGTTGCCAGCAGGCGCGGCCGGACGCGCTTGCGCAGCGGCGCGGCCAGCGTGTGACCGGGAATACCCATGCGATAGGCGAAGCGCAGGAAGCGTTCGCCAGCCGTGATCGAAGGTGGGGCGAATTCGGACGGCACCAGCGCCCGGCCGGTTTCCAGAATGCCGGGTCCGGTACTTTCGGAAGGTGCTACAGCGAGATCTTCTACTGCATCGGTCAGCGGGATAGCGCTCGGCGGTTGCAAATCCTGCGGCGGCTCTTCCGTATCGAATGCCAGGCGCTGCTGATTGTGCGTGTCCACGCTCAGCCCCCTCCCCGCAAGGCGGCAATATTGGCGGCATACATCTCCGGCCCGCCCCTGAAGGTCGCCGAACCCGCGACCAGCACATCGGCGCCGGCATCGACACATTGCCGAGCGGTTTCGGCATCCACACCGCCGTCGACCTCGAGATGGATATCGAGTCCGCGCTTGTCGATCTGCCCGCGAATGGCCTCGATCTTCTTCAGCTGGGAGAAAATGAAGCTTTGCCCGCCGAACCCCGGATTGACACTCATCACCAGCACCAGATCGATCTCTTCGTAAAGATAGTCGAGCATCTTGGCCGGGGTCGCGGGATTGAGCGAGACGCCCGCTTTCTTGCCGAGCGCCCTTATCGCCTGGACCGTACGGTGAATATGCGGCCCCGCCTCGGGATGGACGGTGATGATGTCCGCCCCGGCATCGGCGAAACCTTCCAGCCAATTGTCGACCGGGCTCACCATCAGGTGCACGTCGAACGGCTTTTGCGTGTGTGGACGAAGCGCCTTGACCACCGCCGGGCCGATAGTGAGGTTGGGCACATAGTGCCCGTCCATCACGTCGATATGGATCCAGTCGGCTCCGGCTTCGTCCACCGCACGCACTTCCTCGCCGAGGCGGGCGAAATCTGCCGACAGTATCGACGGCGAAATCAGGGGCACGCGCATGTCCAGCCCCTATCTTCGCACGAATCGCGCTTCAACAGTACCGCAGAGCTTATCCACACAGGCACGGTTGACTGCACTGTCGCAACGCTGAAATGCTGGTTCAGTAGACGTTCAACGCCTGGGGGGCATCCGGCCGATCGCAATGCACGGACCGCCGACTTGAAAAAGCCCTTTGGCGCGCCAAATCCCTGTGCGATCCCCCGCACGTATCACATGGACGAAAGCGACCGCGAAATGTCGAACAAAGCACCGCGCAGCCGTTTATCCGCCCTCGCGCTTACCGCCGCCGCCTCTATTGGCCTTGCCGCGGCAGGCGGGCCGGTTTCCGCACAGGTGAGCCCGCCTGCGGGCTGCACCGGCAAGACCCAGACAGGCGTGTGGCTCAATATCATCGCCGAAGGCATGCGTTCGAGCGACGGACTGATGGCCATGACGGTCTATGCCGACAAGCGCAGCGACTTCCTCGCCAAGGGCGGATCGATATGGGTCGGCCGGGTCGATGCGAGGCAGGGCGAAACGCGCGGCTGCGTGTTCCTGCCCACGACCGGGGTCTATGCAATTGCGCTCTATCACGACGAAAACGGTAACCGGAATTTCGACCGCACCGGCCTCGGCCTCCCGTCGGAGGGATACGGCTTTTCCAACAATCCCTCGACGCTGGCCGGCCTGCCAAGCTTCACGTCGGTGCGGCTGAACGTGCCCAAGACGGGGCTTACCGCCCGCATCCGGATGAAATACCCGTAAGGACGGAGCGCTAGCCGAAGATTTCGGGCAAGTGCGCGGGGGCTTCGGCCTCGGCGATTGCGTGGAAACGCGGCTCGTCGACATCGAGCCACCAGGCAGTGCCAATGTCCATGACCGCGGCGCGGCCCTGGTCCGCAAGGCGCTGCATCCCGTCGGACAGACTGCCCGACGCGCCGCTCTCGATGGCTGCGCGAATCGCCCCGGCCAGCTCATGCGTCGCGAGAAATGCGCCGCAATCGACCGCATCGTAGGGCGCGATCGTCTTGCCGATGGCACGGATGCGCGTCCCTTCGCTGCGCACCCATGTTGCGTCCTCGGGATCGACCAGCGGATTGTCGAGCCGCCGGTCGATCGCAAGCGTCACCCCGCGGTCAGGCGCCCCTTGCCCCGCCAGCGATTGCAGGATTTCCCCTGCGAAGATGTGGTCTGACATCAGCAGAAGGTAATCGCCCGATGCCCGTGCGGCCCCGGCGATGACCGAATGGCCGTTGGGGACCGACCAGTCGGGAACCCGCACCGGCTCGATCTCTATCCCGCTGCGCGCGGCGAGCCCGCCGAGGAACGCCTCCAGGCGCTCGGCCTCGTGCCCGGTGACCACGATCACCTTCTCCGCCCCGGCGCGCGCGGCCTGGCGGATTCCGAGCTCGATCATCGGAATACCGTTCACCACGGTCAGCGGTTTGGATTCACCCAACGCCCGCAGCCGCGAACCGTAACCGGCGGCGATGATGACTGCGTCCATTGCTATTCCCTACGAAAACGGCGCCGGAAGCCTCGTTAGCCTCCGGCGCCGTTTCGATCTTCCTTCGGGCCTATTCGGCGGCGAGGGCGGTCGGACCGGAAATATATTCGTCGACCATCTGCGCGGCGAGATCGTCATTGAACTGCTGCGGCGGATGCTTGCAATAGAATGCGCTCGGCCCGACCAGCGCGCCGCCTTCGCCGCGCTCAAGCGCCAGCTTCACGCAGCGAATCGCATCCATCACCACCGCCGCGCTGTTGGGGCTGTCTTCCACCGAGAGGCGCAGCTCGACATTCATCGGCACATTGCCCCAGAGATTGCCTTCCATGCGCAGGAAGCAAAGCTTGTTGTCCTTCTGCCACGGCACATAGTCCGACGGCCCCACATGGATGTTCTCGTCTTCCAGCCGCTGGGCCAGCATGGCCTGCACTGCCTCGGTCTTCGATTCCTTCTTGGATCCGAGCCGCTGGCGATCAAGCATGTTCATGAAGTCGGTATTGCCGCCGGTGTTGAGCTGGTAGGTCCGCTCCACATTCACGCCGCGCGCGCCGAACAGGCTGGAAAGCACGCGATGGACGATGGTCGCACCAAGCTGTGCCTTCACATCGTCGCCGACGATTGGCAGGCGCTTTTCGGCGAAGCGGCGCTCCCACTCCGGACGGCTGGCGATGAAAACGGGCATGCAGTTGACTACGCCGAGCCCGGCCTCGAGCGCGCATTCCATGTAGAATTCGGTCGCGTCCTGCGAACCCACCGGCAGGAAGTTCAGCAGCACTTCCGCACCGCTTTCCTTCAGCGCGGCGACGATTGCCGCCTTGTCGGGCTCGGTCTCATCCGCGACGATGAAACCGTTCTCGCCCACGGTGGTCATATGCGGAGCGACGCCGTCGGAAATGCGGCCCATCATCACCTTGGCGCCGGTCGGCGGCACGTCCGGCTCGAACACGGCGGTGTTGTTCGGCCCCTGGAATATCGCCTCGGCAATATCCTTGCCGACCTTGCGTTTGTCGACATCGACGGCCATTACGAATTCGACATCGCCGGCAGTGTAGCCGCCGATTTCCTCGTGGATCAGACCACCTGCCGAATTGTTCTTGCGATAATAGGTCACACCCTGGACCAGCGAACTGGCACAGTTGCCGACCCCGATGATGGCGACCTTGATAGGCTTCATCGAATGAAATTCCTTCTGCGAGGGAGCGCGGCGATTGTTACAGAACCGCGTCAGACATCTGCGCGCCAAAAGCAAACCCTTGTCACCTCGTCAAGCGAGTGCTGAGCATTGTCACGCAACTGCAACGTTACTGTGGCCTTTGCGCAAACCCCGCCTGAACCTAGGCTTGCCGCGGTAAGTCGGCGCGTCTAGCGGGGATTTCAAGGCCATGCGGCAAATGCACTGCGGCATAGTTGCCACGCAGCCTGTGGAGTTCGCCAGGAACATTTTTCGTCATGACTGAAATCTCTCCGCCACACGCCGCGCCGAAACACGCCGCATCCGGTGCGGCGCCGAAGCGGCCACGCGAGCTGGAAGACCGGCTGAATTTCCATATTTACCACCCGCTGGCATGGCGGCTGGCGAAGGTTCTTTCGCACACGCCGGTGACGCCCAACTTGGTCTCGGTCTTCGGCGCGCTGTTGGTGGTCGCAGCCGGCATCGCCTATGCCCAGCCGGGCGGCCTCGTCTATCCGTGGAGCGCGGCGCTCGGCATGGTGCTGCACATGTCCTGGCATGTGGTCGACGGGGCGGATGGCGATCTGGCGCGGCTGACCGGCAAGGCCAGCCCGGTGGGCGAAATGGTCGACGGAATCTGCGACTATGGCAGCCACATAGTGCTCTATTTCATCCTTGCTTTCCTGCTGCAGGGCCAGATCGGATGGATCGCATGGCCGATCATGGTGGTGGCGGGCGTGAGTCATATCGTCCAGTCCAACCATATCGAGGTGCAACGCCGCTCATACCAGTGGT
>DASWIR010000141.1:0-3958 GCA_036397575.1 Alteraurantiacibacter sp.
GCAATTGCTCTTGATTGCTGCGTTCGGCCGAGAACATGACTTGGCCTTCCAACACCTCACTTGTCGCGCGGTCACCATCCGGGTCGTATCGCATCCGGAATCGGGTTCCCCGCACGGCCGACACGGCGACGGGGGTCGAGATACGGAAATCGCTGTAGGGATTGTCTTGCGGCGTGACGGTCACATTGGCGCGGCCCCTCTCGATCCTGAAGCTGCGCTCGACATCGCCTGCCAGCAGAGTGCGCCGCATGCGTTGAACGCGCAAGGTGGTTTGCGACGGCAGGGCGACATGCGAATCATCCGGCAATCGCAAGGTGATGAAGGACTTCTCGCTCGTTTGGATCAGGTCTCCTTCGCGCACTTTCATGCCGATCGCCGCCGGCCGGCGATTTTCCGCCGGGCCGATGAACACCGTCCCTCGGAAACTCTGCACGACAGCCTCCACGGGCACTTGCCGCAGCAATGGGCGAGGAATGGTAAGCAGCGATCCGATCCGCAAGCGGCGCGGGTCGGCGACCTTATTCAAGCGTTGGACGACGATATAATCGCCCGTTTTGGAGAAATAGCGCTCCGCGAGTGTGTAGAGATTGTCTCCCTGGACGACGCGGTAGGAAATGCTGGCTGCCTTCTCGGCAGACGCGGCATAGCCTCCGGCGGGAAGCGCGAAGATCGCCAGCGCAAGAAGCAATCCCCTCAATGCCATGCGAAACATTTCAATCATGCGTTTCCAGACGATAGCCATAGGCATAGATCGGGACGAGTTTGTAACCATTACCCGGCCGCAGGTTGAGCTTGGTGCGTACATTCGAGATGTGCGCATCGAGCGTGCGCGTGGACAGATCCGGATTACCGCCCCAGAGCGCCTCGAATATGTAGGCACGCGACAAGGGTCGATGTATGTTGCGGAACAATAGCAGGGCAAGCCCGAATTCCTTGGCGGTCAGCACGATCTGCTGGCCGGCGAATTCGACGGCCTCATTGCGCATATCGAAAAGATAATCGCCAAATGTCTCGATTCCGTCGGGCGGCGGTGGCGGATATGCTCTGCGTGCCAGCGCGTTGACTCGTGCGAGCAGGACCGCCGGAGCTACCGGCTTGACGACATAGTCATCCGCACCGGCCGAGAGTCCGGCAACGATGTCCTCTTCAGCCGATCGGCTGGAGAGCATGAGCGCCGGCGGGCTACTATCGAGATTTTCCTTCATCCACAGCAGCACTTCATGGCCCGAAAGCCCCGGCACGTTCCAATCGAGAATGAGGATATCGAAGGTTTCCCGGCGCAAGGCGCGCAGCAGTTGCTTTCCGTCGATAAACAGGTCGCATGAATGGCCCCCGTCATTCAGCGACTTTTCGATGTAGTTCGCAAGGGACAGATCATCCTCAAGTATTGCTATCCGCATGAATCCTGTACCCTATCACCAGATTGCCTCCCGAGCCTCCCGTCGCGGTAGCAAGCAGAGCGCCGAATGCGATGCGATGAAAAGGGAGTTTACAGTATTTTACAAACGGACAACCCCGTTCCCGAAGCTCATCATGTTCGCAGCACCCTACATTGCAAACCTTCGGGGATTATTCGAGGGACCGATCAATTCCGGCCCGGCTGGCAGGCAGCCGTGATCATTCGCGATCTTCATGGTCGACCGGATCATTCCGATGCCAGCCCTGCTCATCCTCGCGTCCGGCCGGTGCCGTTACGGCCAGATAACAGAACACAAAGATCGATATTGCCACAGCGGCAAGGATGATCGAAACAATCATGCGTCCTCCCGCTGACATCTGCACCCCTAGGCACCGAACCGATAGTCTGGAGCGGAGTTCCAATGCCGGATGATTATTGGCGGCATGTTCTCAATCATATAGACGATGAGAGCATGCGTTATTCAGAACATAGCGACATGACGACACTTATATTGATTCAGTATATCCGTGAACGTCTATATTGTAAAATAGTGTAAATTAGAAGTGTCCAAGAAATTCTATTTCTATTTTGTAAATTAATAGAAATCAATAAATTATGGTTAGATTAATATAGATATATTGATTTGTGCAAAGTAAATAGATTGGATATACCGGTACTGAGTCCGAGCGCCAAATGGTGGCGCGCCTTCAAGCCAAAAGGCATCGGCGGCGGACCTTAGGCTCACAAGTGCCGTTCAGTCACCCTGCGCCCGTGCGACGATTTCAATCGCGCGCGCCTTCGGCATCGATCCGGTCCTGTTCGACGGGCTGATGGCGGACCTTGAAACCAGCTCGGTGGACTAGGAACTCAAGCCGATCCTCGCCTATGTCGGCAAGCTGACCAGGACTCCTGCCTTCATGACCGAAGCCGACGCGCAGAAGGTCTATGACGCAGGCTGGGACGAACAGGCCTTGTTCGATGCCGTCAGCGTCTGCGCCCCGTTCAATTTCATAAACCGTATCGTCGAAGGGTCGGGCATCAAGGTCAATCCGCTCGAAGCGGACCCGGCCGAACTCGATGCGAGGATGGCCCGCATGGGCGGCATGACGGACGACCCGCATCGCGGGGAACGCAACTATTCCAAGCTTGCCGCTCTGTGGGGCATTCCGGACGATGCCTAGACGGCGACGCGTCTAGGGAGTGGCGTCCCAGCCCCCGCCCAGCGCCTTGTAGAGTGCGACCGCAGCGGTCGTCCGGGCCTCGGCGGCGTTGCGTTCGCGGCTCCGCGCTTCGACCATCCGCAGCCTTGCGCGCATCAATGCCAGGCGATCGTCTTCGCCTTGCTTCACTCGCATCTCCGTCAGGCGATAGGCTCGTGTCTCGCGTTCCAGTGCGGCACTCGCCTCGGCCGCCGCGGATGAGGCATTGGCGAAGCGATTGGCGGCGCTTTCGCTTTCGGCCAAAGCGCCGATCACTGCCCTGTCATATCGAGCGGCAGCGCCCTCGGCGCGAGCATCGGCACCGCGGATCCGCGCACGGATCCGGCCGCCCGAGAAGATCGGCCAGCTGAAGCTTGGCCCAACCATCACCCGGCCGCTGCCTTCCGACAGCAAGTCGCCGGGCTCGCGGGCCTGGAGGCCGACGCTGCCCAGCAGGCTGAAGCGCGGGAACAGATCGGCGGTGGCGACGCCGATATCCGCCGTCGCGGCGGCAAGCTCTCGCTCGGCCCTGCGGATGTCGGGCCTGCGTTCGAGCAGTTCGGAGCGTACGCCGCTTACGATCGTCGACGGTGGCTCGGGAATCGGTGAACTCTCACGCAGTGCGGGAACCACATCCTCCGGCGGATTGCCGACAAGCACCGCGATGCGATAGGCGGCAGCTGCCGCCTGCGCTGCGAGGCCGTCCCGCGCTGCCGCGGCCGCCGCGCGCTGGCTCTCGGCTTGCTCGGCCTCGATCCGGCTTGTTTCGCCGGCATCGAAAAGAAGTCCCGTCAGCCGGGCGAGTTCGGTCTGGGCCGCGACCTGTTCTTCGGCTGCCGCGAGTTCCGCCTGTGCGCCGCGCAGCTCCACATAGTTGCGGGCAAGCTCGGCAAGCAGCGAAACCAGCGCGTCGCGCCGGCCCCACAGCGCCGCTTCCGCCCGCGCCTCGGCGGCTTCGATCTGGCGGCGGTTACGTCCCCAGAAGTCGAGTTCCCAACTGGCGTCGAAGTCCAGGTCGAACAGCGAAAACTGACGATCGAAGCCGGGAATTTCGCCGACCGGGAGCTGCCCGTTCTCGCTGAGCACGTTCTCGGTTGCCGAACCCGCCGCCTCGACTTGCGGTAGGCGCCCGCCGCGCGCGGCATCGCGATTGGCGCGCGCTTCGGCCAACCTCGCCTCGGCTTCGCGCAGGTCGGGGCTGGAGGCGATCGCTCGCTCGATGAGCGAGGCGAGCTGCGGATCGCCGAAGCTGCGCCACCAATCGGCATCGACTGTGCCGGGCACAGCCGGTTCGAGCCAGTTTTCGGCGATCGTGGTTTCGGGCCGCTCATAGTCCGGTCCGACAGTGCAGCCGGAAACG
>DASWIR010000142.1:0-5603 GCA_036397575.1 Alteraurantiacibacter sp.
GGCCGCGAGCGCACTGTAATCGTCCTGCTCGGCGAAATCGATCGCCGCGTCATAAGCCGCGAGGATCGGCTTTGCCCGTTCCTTCCGCTCCTTCTCTTCGAGATCCCAGCGCCAGGTAACGTCTTTCGGTGCGACCAGCCGGAAACCGTCGCTCTGGAGACGCCGCACCGCAAGCTTGGCCGCGGCGATATCCGCCGGAGCGATCTCCCCCAGCATCTGCACCGTATCGGCCCTGGCGACGAGACGGTTGCCCTCGAGATGCGCCTCGCTCACAACCTGCGTATTCGCAAATGAAGCGTCGAGCTCGCTCTGTCCCTCGGTCGAAAAGCCCCGGCCCTCCTCCGGCAGGATGGTCACCGATTCGATCAGGCTGCGCGTCGGCCCCGGCGTCGCCACCGGAATATCGCGCCATGCGCGGCGCGCCCGATCCGGGTTGAAGCCGAGGTCTTCATCGGCCCCGCCGTCAGACAGGACCACGCGCCCGTCCTGCCATTCGAATGACGAGTTGCCGACGCCTTCCACGCTCATCGTCGCGGCCGCAGCCTCTTCGTCATAGGCAAAATCGATCGCGCTGATCCGCATACCGTAGCGGTCGTTGGAAGCGATCATATTCGCGAAATTGCGCAGCATGCCGCGATTGCCGCTTTCGACGGTCGTCCGCATCGCCGCGCCCTGCGGCCCGTAAATGGTCATCTTCATGTCGAACAGATAAGGCAGATCGACGCCGGCCGAATGGTCGACTTCGAATTCGAAAGCGAAATTCGGCTGCTCGGGCGCTCGCTGCGTCATTGGTTCCAGCGTTGCGCCTTCCAGGCGGAGCGGCAGGGCGTAAAAGAAGGGCGGAACATTGCCGATATTGGCAAGCCGGGTTGCCGCGCTGGTCCCGTCGAGCCAGTAATCTCTGCCGCCGATCTTCGCCCGAACGATGACATGGTCGAAATCGGCCGGTAGCGGCAACAATTCTGGCAGCGCATCGCCGCCGCCGCTCACGACCAGCGTGGGTTCCGCGTCGATCTCCATCTGCCGCAGCAGGGCCAGCAGCAGGACCGACTTGGCCTTGCAGTCGCCATAACGCTTATCCCAGGTGTCATCCGCAGTCTGCGGCAGGTAATTGCCGCCATCGAGTCCATCGAGCAGATAGCTGACTTCGTCCTGCACCAGCCGCACGGCCAGCGCCGCGCGTTCGAGTGGGTCGGCGGTCTGGCGCATGATCCGCTCCGCCTCCTGGATCACCTCGCTGCTCTCGGACAGCTGCGCGGCCCTCTCGAAATGAGGGAACATGACGCTGGACAGTTCCTGCCAGTCGGCAAAGCTGCCGACACGCAGGATGTTGAGCCGCTGATAGCGAGAGGGTGCGTCGAGCGGCATTTCTTCGCTTTCGGGCAGCGGAAGCTCGACGGTGAGATAGCGCCAGCCGTCGCGCAGTTCCGGCTCGGCAATCTCGGCCCGGTCTTCGGCGTCCCAGAAGATTTCGGCCCCGTCTTTCCAGCTGACGATGGCGCGCGACCGGCCCACTTCCCACTCGTCGGTAAAAAGATACTGGGTTGCCTGCACTTCCTTGCCGAGCGCCTGGTCGGAAATAGTCGTCGAACTGGTCACGCGCAGCACATCGCCTACCTTCAATCCCGGCACGGCCAGCGTTGCCGTCAGCCGACCGTCGAGCAGCCGCCGCTCGAGCCCCTGCTCGCGCCGCAGCACTTCGAACTCCGCGCCGTCTGAAATGAGATCCCTCGTCTCTCCGCCGCGAAGTATCTCGACCCGGTGGACGAACAGGTCGCCCTTGTCGGGCATCCAGTTGAGCGTGAGCGTGCCTTCTTCCATCAGCTCCTGCGGATTGTCGATCCGCACCGCACTGTCGGAATATTCGCGCACCAGGCCCTCCTCGAGGCGGTGCTGCCAATCGAGCAGAACCTGCGAGGGGCCGTCTTCGATCAATTCCTTGTCCAGCTCTGCAGGGATCACCCAATCGGGCACAGGCTCATATAGCACCCGGTCTCCCGCCAAGGCGCCGGATGGTGCCAGCACAATCGCCGCACCGCATAGAAAAGCCGCCCGAAAACGCATTAAAACGCCCCTGTCATCAATTGTCCGAAGATTACTCTCTCGGCGACGATTGGCAATGGTGCACTGGCCAGGCACCCTCTTGCGAATCCGCGCCCCGCGGCCTAGCCGCGCAGGCGAACGGCCACGCTCGCCCCTGCAACCGGCTTGCAACGAATGGAGAATTGAATGGTCCCCCGTTACGCCCGCCCGGCGATGAGTGCGATCTGGGAACCGGACGCGAAATACGCGATCTGGTTCGAGATCGAAGCCCATGCGACCGAGAAGCTGGGCGAACTGGGCGTCGTTCCGGAAAGTGCCGGCAAAGCGCTGTGGGACTGGTGGGCGACCCGGCCGAAAATCGATGTTGCCGCGATCGACGCGATCGAGGCGGTCACCAAGCATGACGTGATTGCCTTTCTTACGTGGGTTTCCGACCAGGTGGGCGCACATTCCGAAGGCAACTGGGCTCGCTTCATGCATCAGGGCATGACCAGTTCCGACGTGCTCGACACCACGCTGGCGGTGCAGCTGGCGCGCGCGAGCGACCTGTTGCTCGACGATCTCGACGCGCTGCTCGAAGCGCTGAAGAAGCGCGCTATCGAGCACAAATACACGCCGACCATCGGGCGCAGCCACGGCATCCATGCCGAACCGGTGACATTCGGCCTCAAGCTGGCGCAGGCCTACGCGGAATTCGCCCGCAACAAGGCGCGGCTGCAGGCAGCGCGGGCCGATATTGCGACTTGCGCGATTTCCGGCGCAGTCGGCACCTTCGCCAATATCGATCCGGCGGTCGAGACCCATGTCGCGGAAAAGATGGGTCTGATGGCCGAACCGGTCTCGACGCAGGTGATCCCGCGCGACCGTCACGCGATGTTCTTCGCAACGCTCGGCGTTATCGCCAGCTCGATCGAACGGCTCGCGACCGAAATCCGGCACCTGCAGCGCACCGAAGTGCTGGAGGCGGAGGAATATTTCGCGCCCGGCCAGAAAGGTTCGAGCGCCATGCCGCACAAGCGCAATCCGATACTCACCGAAAACCTCACCGGCCTTGCCCGCATGGTGAGAAGCGCCGTGGTTCCGGCGATGGAGAATGTCGCCCTGTGGCACGAGCGCGACATTTCGCACAGTTCGGTCGAGCGTTTCATCGGCCCCGACGCCACGATCACGCTCGACTTCGCGCTCGCGCGCCTCACCGGTGTGGTCGAAAAGCTGCTGATCTATCCCGAGCGGATGCAGATGAATCTCGACCGCATGGGAGGGCTCATCCATTCGCAGCGTGTACTGCTGGCGCTGACCCAGGCCGGGGTCAGCCGCGAAGACGCCTATCGCCTCGTCCAGCGCAACGCGATGAAAGTATGGGAATCCGACGGAAGATTGTCGCTGCTCGACCTGCTGAAGGCGGATGAGGAAGTGATGGCGGCACTCACCGAGGCGGAGATCGAGGAAAAGTTCGACCTCGATTACCATTTCAAGCATGTGGACACGATTTTCGAGCGGGTTTTCGGCTGATCCGCGCACTTCCCTTCGCCATTCATAGCGCTTAGCATTGCGTCCGAGGCAAGGCAGGGAAGGAAACTCAATCCATGCAGATAGTGCGAACGATCCTCTGGGTGGTGCTGGTAATGGCGCTGCTCGTTTTCTCGATCTTCAACTGGAGCCCCGTGGAGGTGAAGATCTGGGAAGGACTGGTACTCGAAACCAGAATCCCGGCGCTGGTGATCGTCTCTTTCCTGCTGGGCCTTGTGCCCATGTGGCTGCTGCATCGCGGCACCAAGTGGCGGCTCAACCGGCGGATCGGCGCCCTGGAACATGCGGTGCGGACCTCTGCCCAATCGGCTGACCCTGCACCGGTACCGGCCGTCTCCGACACGCCTGCACACGAGGTTCCGCCTCCTGCGGCGGAACAGGCCGCGCCGGACGAAAAGGAGCAGCCTTCCGCGTGAGCAATCCCGTCTATCTGGCGCTCGACCTGCCGCAAATCGATACGGCGAAAGCGCTGCTCACCAAGATACGCGATCATATCGGGGGCGTGAAGCTGGGTCTGGAATTCTTCTGCGCCCACGGCCACCACGGTGTGCATGACATCGCGCATCTCGGCCTGCCGATTTTCCTCGATCTCAAGCTGCACGACATCCCCAATACCGTGGCCGGGGCAATGCAGGCGATCCATGTACTGGAGCCGGCGATCGTTACCGTCCATGCCAGCGGCGGACGGGCAATGATGGAAGATGCCAAGGCTGCAGCCGCCAACGGCACCAAGATAGTCGGGGTGACCATGCTCACCAGCCTCGACGAAAAGGATCTGAAACGTACCGGCGTTGACGGAAGCGCTCATGACCAGGTGATGCGGCTGGCCGAACTGGCCGAAGCCTCGGGCCTCGATGGGATCGTCTGTTCCGGCAAGGAAATCGCAGCGGTCCACAAGCAATGGAAGGAAGGATTTTTTGTCGTACCAGGCCTGCGCCCGGCAGGTAGCGCAGCAGGCGACCAGAAGCGGGTGGTAACTCCTCGCCAGGCCCGCGACGACGGAGCCAGCGTGTTGGTTATCGGCCGCCCGATCACTCGCGCGGACGATCCCGTTTCCGTAGCACGCTCGATAGAAGCGACGTTGTAGACTAATTCCCGTCATTTCGAAGAGGTTTGCCGACGAAGCAACCCGGCTTCCCGGCGGCCATTTGGATTGCTTCGCCTCGCGCGCAATGACAAACTGATCGGACAGGCACCATCACTATGCCCACCCCAGTAATCAAGATCTGCGGCATCACCAGCGCCCAGGCGCTCGAAGCGGCGATTGCCGCCCGGGCGGACTGGATCGGGCTGAATTTCGTAAAGCGCTCGCCGCGATATGCGCCGCTGGAAGTGGCAAGGGAACTGTCGAAACAGGCTGCCAGGCGGATCGGCAGGGTCGGCCTGTTTGTCGATGCAGACGACCGCGCGATCCTGCAGGCGATCGATGCCGCACCACTCGACGTGCTGCAACTGCACGGCGAGGAGACGCCGGAGCGGGTCGCGCAGGTGAAATCGCGTTTCGGCCTGCCGGTATGGAAAGCGCTGCCCGTTGCTTCACCCGCCGACCTCGATCGTGCGGAAGCCTATCGTGAAGATGCCGACCTCATCCTCTTCGATGCAAAGACACCCGCAGGCTCGCTGCCCGGCGGGTCCGGCCTCGTATTCGACTGGAACCTGCTGGCGAACCATCATCGCGGTTACCTGTGGGGTCTGGCGGGCGGTCTGAACCCCCTGAATGTGGCGGAAGCGCTCGACATTACGGGCGCGCATCTGGTCGACGCATCCTCCGGCGTCGAACGAGGGCCCGGGATCAAGGATAGTGACAAGATAGCGGCCTTCTGCCAAGCGGCGCGCCAGCAATGACCGAGCAGCTAAACACCTTCCGGAACCAGCCTGACGAGCGCGGACATTTCGGCCAGTTCGGCGGCCGTTACGTCGCCGAAACGCTGATGCCGCTGATCCTCGATCTCGAGAAGGAATATCGCGCGGCCAAGGTCGATCCGGCCTTCAAGGCAGAATTCGAAGACCTGCTGGAGCACTATGTCGGT
>DASWIR010000143.1:0-2682 GCA_036397575.1 Alteraurantiacibacter sp.
CTGCTGGCCGATATCAAGCACGCATTGTTCCAGAACCCGCTGGGCCCGGCCATGTGGAAAGTCCCAGTGAGTCCCAGCGAAGGCTGGGACCTCGTGCAGCAAGCGGAGGAGGAAGCTGAGGGAGACCCCTGCCTGCGCAGGGGCTCGCAAACGAAGAGCTGGCACGAGCATCCCGGCGGCATCGCCCGGATCGGCCACGCAGGCGATGGAGGCTTTGCCTTCGACAATGAAGGGCCGGCCCACAGGGTGCTGCTGGAGCCCTTCGCGCTGTCGCGCAGCCTGGTGACCAATCGCCAGTGGAGCGAATTCGTCGCCGATGGCGGCTACAGCACGGCGAGCCTCTGGCTATCCGACGGATGGGCCTGGGTGCAGCGTGAAGGGATCGAGGCGCCGCTTTATTGGCGCGATGGTGAGCGCGGCGCCGAGCATTTCACTCATTGCGGGTGGCAGGCGCGCGACCCCGAGGCACCGGTGACGCACATCTCCTATTACGAAGCGGATGCTTTTGCGCAGTGGGCAGGGGCGCGCCTGCCGACCGAATTCGAGTGGGAAGTACTGGCCACCGCATGCGACCCCAACGAAGGCAACCAGCTCGATGGCGCCGGGCCGCCACTGCCGACAGGTGGTTCAGGCCTGTTCGGCGATGTCTGGCAATGGACCCGTTCCGCTTATCTGCCTTATCCGCGCTTCGCCCCGGCCGAAGGCGCAGTGGGCGAGTACAACGGTAAGTTTATGTCGGGGCAGTTTGTTCTGCGTGGAAGCAGCTGTGCTACCGTGCGTGGGCATTCGCGGGCGACCTATCGCAACTTCTTCTACCCGCATCAGCGCTGGATCTTCACGGGAATGCGGCTGGCGAAAGATATTCCGGCGTGAGCCCGCAGCACGGCATCAAGCTGGTCGATCTGGACGAGGACGGCGTCGACAGGAGCTTCCGCGCCGATGTGCTCGCCGGCATGGCGCAGGAGCCCAAGGCAGTCCCCGCGCGCTGGTTCTACGACGAGGCGGGATCGCGGCTGTTCGAGGAAATCACGCAGCTTCCCGAATATTACCCGACGCGGGCAGAGCGCGAGATACTGGAAGCGCAAGGCGAGGATTTCGCGCGGCTTATCGGGCCGGGAAGGGCGGTGGTCGAGTTCGGTTCGGGCAGTTCGGTCAAGACGCCGCTGCTGCTGCATGCGATCGATCCGGCGGCCTATGTGCCGCTGGACATCTCCGGCGATTTCCTGCGCGCCGCGGCGGCGGATCTCGCACGCAAGTTCCCCGGCCTCGCGGTCTGGCCGGTGGAGGCGGATTTCATGAAGCCGGTGGCCTTGCCGAAAACCGTGGCGGACATGCCCAAGCTCGGCTTCTTTCCCGGATCGACCATCGGCAACATGGTCGCGCGCACAGCGGTCGATTTGCTGCGCTCGATGCGCGAGACGCTGGGAGGGGAATCCAAGCTGCTGATCGGCATGGACCTGATCAAGAACGAGGCGACACTGGTCGCGGCCTATGACGACGCGGCGGGAGTGACGGCCGAATTCAATCTGAACCTTGCCCGCCGGATCAACCGCGAACTGGGCGGCACGATCCCGGTCGAGAAACTGCGTCACGAGGCGCGCTGGAACGATGCTTACGCGCGGATCGAAATGCACCTGGTCGCGACGCAGGACATTGCGTTCGAGATTTCGGGCCGCGAGTTCGCCATGCACGAAGGCGAGAGCATCCACACGGAAAACAGCCACAAATTCGAGCGCCGGAGCCAGCAAGTGCTGCTGCTGGCAGGCGGCTGGACTCCCGTGAAGCGCTGGACGGACAGCGAGGGGCGCTTTTCGCTGATCCTCGCCGAAGCCACGCGGCCGCGAAACGCTCCGTGAAAAGCCGTCCGCTAAGGAGGGGAAGGAGGGCGACAAGACTTGCCGGCGGTGCCCGTGTTACCGCCCTTGCAATTGCCGCGGTGGCGGGATCGATGCTTTCATTGCAGGTATGGGTTTCACTGGGGCTGTATGGGAATCTGCTGGAGGCATTGTCCGGCGTCAGCCAGTATTTCACCGTCCTGACAAACCTGCTGGTGCTGGTCGCCATGGGAGCCGTCGGCCTGGGGCGAAGGCCTCCGGGAAAGGCCGCCTGGGCCGTCGTGGTCGCGATTGCCGGGGTGGGGGTCGTCTATCATGCCGTGCTCGCGCAATTGTGGCGGCCGCAAGGAATGGCGTGGCTGGCCGATCAGGGGCTGCATACAATTGTACCGGTGCTGACGGTGGCATGGTGGCTGGCATTCGCACCGCGGCGCGCGGCAGGCTGGCGGGATCTTCCGTTGGCGGTAATCTGGCCGCTGACCTATTGCATCTATGCTCTCGCACGGGCCGAGTTCTCGGGCTTCTATCCCTATCCGTTCATCGATCTTCCGGCGCTGGGATGGGGCGGGCTTTTTCGTAACGTCGCGATTCTGGTCGGCCTGTTCATTGTACTGGCCGGGCTGCTCGTTGGAGGCAAGTCCCTGACCGGCCACTTCGCGCGGTCCTGACGCCGCTCGGGCCGTTTCGCTCATCGAAAAGCAAGGTGAAGGGCCTATATAGAGATCATGGATCTCGCCCCCGTCTGGGACCAGCTGGCGCATTCGATCGCGCAATTGCCGAAATCCGGCCTGCTGATGGCCGCGCTTGCCGCGGTGATCGCGGGCGCCCTCGGATCGGTCATCCTGCG
>DASWIR010000144.1:0-2636 GCA_036397575.1 Alteraurantiacibacter sp.
ATCCCGTCAACCACCACCGGCACCGCGGTGCTGAAGGCGCGCAGCGGATAAGACCATTTCTCGTGGAGCTGTTCGACATTGGCGCGGTTGATCTCGTCCAATGGCGAATAGCGAGTCGCGGCAAGGTCGCGGTTGATCGTGCGCCAGTCCGAATCGGGAATCGATTCCTGGGCGATTCCCGGCATTGCCATTGCCATAGTCGAAATCGCAGCCAGCAAAACCTTTCCTGCGCGCCGCATCAGCACCTCTCCCTATCGCTTCGGATTGACCCGGCGCGCTGCAGCCACGGCCTCCTAGTTGATTATGTCCTACTCATGGGCTGTTGTTTTGACAATGCCCTATGGCCTAGAAAAGAGGCCCGGGAGTGGAGATGACTCATGACAGCAAGATGCCTGGCCGCCGCCGCAATCGCATTGCCTCTTGTCCTGGCCTGTCCTGCCATGGCTCAGCCTGTGGGTGACCCGCCTCCGGCTGAGGAAGGCTGGGAGATGCCGCGCACCAGTTGGGGCGATCCCGATCTCACCGGAATGTGGCCGCTCGATACAGGGCGCACGCCGGTGCAGCGCAATCCCTCCTATGGCGAGCAGGCTTACCTCACCGAGGAACAGTATGAAGCCGCGCGCGAGGCTGCGCAGACCGCCAGTGAAGGCTATGAGCGCGAGGGCGAAGCAGGGACGATCGGCGTAGGTCACTGGTTCGAATATGGCGATGCGCTGCGCCAGACGTCGCTGATCATGGAACCGGCCAACGGCCGCATCCCGCCTCTGACGGAGAAGGGAGAGCAGCTTGCGGCCAATATGGAATCGAGCTGGTCCGACGATTATTTCTACGATCTCGGCGACTTCAACTCGCTCGACCGCTGCATCAGCCGCGGCCTCACCGCGACGATGGTGCCGTTTCCCTATAATAACGGCGTCGAGATCTTCCAGTCGCCGGGCTATGTTGTGATGAAGATCGAGCTGGTCAGCGATGCGCGGATCATCCCGCTCGATGGGCGGCCGCCGATACCGGGCCAAATCGAACAGTGGATGGGCGAATCGCGTGGTCGTTGGGAAGGCAATTCACTGGTAATCGAGACCACCAATTTCAACGGCGGTACGCCGATGGTGATCGTCGGCCCCACCAACCAGCCGATTCCCACCAGCAAGAGCATGAAGGTGGTGGAGCGGCTGACCCCGGTGGGCCCCGACCGGCTCTATTACGAAGCATGGGTCGAGGATCCGGAAGTCCTCACCGGGCCTTGGAAGATGCAGTATCCCTGGATCCGCGACGAGGATTACGAGGCCTACGAATATGCCTGCCACGAAGGCAACACTACGATTCGCGCCTATATCGAGGCCACTCATGTGCGTTTCGGCAAGGACCCTCGCGCCCAGCTGGAGGCGAGGGCAGCCGTCGCGCTCGCTGGGAACCGTTCGACGGACTAGGTCCGAGGCGGTGCCGGACATAGTCAATTTAAATTTCATGCCGGGGGTTGGCGGGAGCGGGCAGGGGCGCTAGCGCATTTGCGTTGCGTCAAAGCTCGCGTTTTTCGGCCAGAGTAACAACATGTAACCTGGGCGGTTACCGTAAATTACTCGGCAAGGCGCGCAAAGGGGCGCAGGCACGAACTCTGCGGGCAAGCGTAGACGGCTACGCGGGCATTGGGAGAGGAAAAATGGGGAAGAGAGTTCTCTGATGGGCGACTTATTATACGAAATGACCGAGTGGCTTCGTACGACGCCGCTCACCGAATTTTCCCTGGCGATGTCGGAAACGCCGCTGACCATGTGGATCACCACGAATTTCTGGGCGATCCCGATTCTGCAAATTATCCATATCCTGGCGATCGCGGGCTCGTTCGCGGCCGTGCTGATGATCAACTTGCGCATATTCGGGCTCGCCGGCCACGCCACGATGGCGGAGACTGCTCACCGCTATTCTCGCGTCTTGTGGGTATCGCTGGTGGTGGTGCTCCTGTCCGGTTTCCTGATGTTGTTCGGCGAC
Organism: Alteraurantiacibacter sp.; assembly: GCA_036397575.1. Classification (GTDB taxonomy): domain Bacteria; phylum Pseudomonadota; class Alphaproteobacteria; order Sphingomonadales; family Sphingomonadaceae; genus DASWIR01. The sequence goes on from DASWIR010000144.1 coordinate 1,987, forward strand.
ACTGTGCGCAACCTGCTCAACTCGGTATTCTGGATCAAGATGGTGCTGGTCGTCGTCGGCGTCCTTGTTGCGATCTGGTTCGTCAAGAGAATGGAGCGCAAACTCGCGACGGATGCGACCGTCGGAGGCTCGATGAAGGCGACCGCACTCTTTCTGGTAATCCTGTGGTGCGTGATCATGCTGGCGGGGCGCTGGATCGCCTACGCGCCGGCCTAAGGGGGAATTCGATGTATCCTGAACCGACCAATATCTGGGAATCGATCGAATACTCCTCGCTCGGTACCTACATTGCCGAATCGACATGGGCGTTTCCCATGCTGGAGACGTTGCATGTGATCGCGCTGGTCACCGTGATCGGCACGATCGCGCTTGTCGACCTGCGCCTGATCGGCGTGAAAGGCCATGCACTGCGGGTGTCGGAGCTTGCCAAGGACACGCTTCCGTGGACCTGGGGTGCCTTCGTACTGGCGGCAATCACCGGCGCCCTGCTGTTCGTCAGCAAGGCCAGCAGCTACGTGATCAACCCGTTCTTCCTTTGGAAGATGGTGACACTGGCCCTGGCCGGCCTGAATATGATGTATTTCCATTTCACTACCTGGCGCACGGTAGAGCACTGGGAAAGAGATCCATCGTTCCCATTCATGGCCAAG
>DASWIR010000145.1:0-4046 GCA_036397575.1 Alteraurantiacibacter sp.
CCGGTCAGCATCAGCCCGGCATAGAGCACGCCGGAATAGGGCATGCCCATTTCCGCCAGCGTGCGTACGGTCGGGCCGATGATCTGCGCCATCACTTGGCCGCGCAGTACCGGGGTAAGGATCGGCGCCGGGCTGTAAGCGCCCATGCCGCCCGTATTGGGGCCCGTATCCCCTTCGCCCATGCGCTTGTGGTCCTGGGCGCTGCCGAAGGCGAGAATGCTTGCGCCGTCGGTAAGCGCGAAGAAGCTCACCTCCTCGCCTTCCATGAATTCCTCGATCACCACTTCGGCTCCTGCGCCGCCGAAGCGCCCGCCGAACATCTCTTCCAGCGCGGCTTCCGCCTCCTCGTGCGTTTCCGCGATGACCACGCCTTTGCCCGCGGCCAGCCCGTCGGCCTTGAGCACATAGGGTGCGGTGAAACGCCCGAGCGCGGCGCGCGCTTCGGCGAAGGACGCGGTGCGGACATAGCCGGCAGTGGGAATGTTCGCCTTTGCGCATAGATCCTTGGTGAAGCCCTTGCTCCCCTCGAGCTGCGCTGCCGCTTTCGACGGGCCGAACACCGCGACCCCTTCGCCGCGCAATGCGTCGGCGAGACCTTCCACCAGCGGCGCTTCCGGCCCGATCACCACCAGGCCGATGCGCTTCTCATTGCAGAAAGCGATCACTGCCGCGTGGTCGGAAGTGTCGAGCGTAACGCATGCTGCATGCCCGGCAATTCCCGGATTGCCGGTCGCGGCGTAGAGATGCCCGCCTTCCTCTGCTATCAGCCGGGATTGCGCCAGCTTCCATGCCAGCGCATGTTCGCGTCCGCCCGATCCTGCCAAGAGGATATTCATGCAAGGTCACCCTTCCGACGATGAGAGAGATGGGGGGCTGGTAGCCAAGGGCGCGCCCGGCGACAATGCCGCGCCGCTGACCATAACCGAGATTTCGCAAATGCTGAAGCGGACGGTCGAGGACCGGTTCGGCTTTGTGCGGCTGCGCGGCGAGCTGTCGGGCGTGAAGCGGGCGGCTTCAGGTCACCTCTATTGCTCGCTGAAAGACGAAAACGCGGTGATCGACGGAGTGATGTGGCGCGGCAATGCGCAGCGTCTCTCCTTTGTGCCCGAAGACGGGATCGAAGTGGTCGCGAGCGGCAAGCTCACCATCTATCCCGGCCGGTCGAAATACCAGATCGTGATCGATTCGCTGGAGATCGCCGGCGAAGGCGCGCTGCTGGCGCTGCTCGAAAAGACGCGCAAGAGGCTGGAGGCCGAAGGGCTGTTCGCTCCGGAACGGAAGCGCGCCCTGCCGTTTCTGCCGCGCGTGATCGGCGTGGTCACCTCGCCCACCGGAGCGGTGATTCGCGATATCCTCCACCGGCTGGCCGACCGCTTCCCCGTCCATGTGCTGGTCTGGCCGGTGCTTGTGCAGGGGCAGGGCGCGGCGGAGCAGGTCGCCGGCGCGGTGCGGGGTTTTTCGGCGATGGCGCCGGATGGCGCGCTGCCGCGCCCGGACCTGGTGATCGTGGCGCGCGGCGGCGGCTCGATCGAGGACCTTTGGGCCTTCAACGAGGAGACGGTGGTGCGCGCGATAGCCGAATGCACCATCCCGACAATCTCCGCCGTCGGACACGAGACCGATACGACGCTGGCCGACCATGCTGCCGACCGCCGCGCACCTACGCCCACCGCCGCCGCCGAGATGGCCGTGCCGGTGCGGCGCGAACTCCTCGCTACGCTGGAGGATCAACGCCACCGGCTATCGAAATGCGTTTACCGCCCGCTGGAACTGGGCCGCGAGCGGCTGGCGGCGCGGGCCGACCGCCTGCCGCGGGGAGAGGCGCTGCTCCAGCCGCAGGCCCAGCGCCTCGACGAGCTTTCCGATCGGCTGCGGCGCGGTTTACGCGACCGGGCATCGCAAGGCCGCGAGCGGCTCAACGCCGCCAGGCTTTCACCTGCGATGCTCGACCGGTCCCTGCGGGATGCCCGGCAGCTTTTGGCGAGTACGCGGCTGCAATCCACCCTCCTGCTGCGACCGCTGGCCGATGGACGCGCGCAATTGGCGGCGCTGGCGCGGCTGGCGCAGCAATTGCACCCCGACCGCCCGCTCGAGCGCGGCTATGTCCGGGTGACTGCCTCGGATGGCCGCACCATCACGGCGCGGGCGGATGCCGCGAAAGAAGCCTTGCTGGCGCTCAAATTCCATGACGGCAAGCTGGAGGTGACGCCGGCGGAAGGCCGCACCGCTCCGAGACGGAGCGCCGCTGCACCTGCCGCGCCGAAACGAGGCTCCGCGGCTGACCAGCCGAAATTGCTTTGATCCCCTGTGCTTGGTAAGAATGCTCCCATGTTGATGTCTTCAGGCAATGAAAAGGCCACTCTCATTTACGGCCCCAACGGGTTTCGTGTCGTCCGCCCCGGCCAATATGTGATCTGCGCGGTGACGGGCGCGTCGATCCCGCTCGACGAGCTTACCTATTGGAGCGCCGAACGGCAGGAGGCCTATGCGAGCGCAGAGGCGGCCACGCGCCGGCTGACGGGAGAGGCATGAGCCTTATCCGACGACTGCGCCTGCCCGCATTGCTGGCCGCGCTGCTGCCCGTTTGGGCGTGTCAGGCGGCGGATGCCGAGGAGGTTGTCGATGCCGCACCGGTGGTCGAAGGTGCCGCTTCCGTGACTCAGGCGGTCGTATCCTCGCGGGCACGTCTGTCCGAATTCACCTATTCGGGGCAGCTGACGCAGGGCGGCTGGATCAGGGGGATCGCTCCGGCCGGGGCGGTATCCGTCACGCTGGGCGAATCGCCGGTTGCCGTTCGGGACGACGGCAGCTTCTTTGCCGCTTTCGACCGCGACGAGGGGGCCTCGGCGAAGCTGATCGCGACCAGGGGTGACGGCTCGAAGGTAGAGCGCGAAATCGCCATCGCGCCGCGCGCCTGGGACATCGAGCGTGTCAATGTCGCGCGCCGGGCGGGCGGAGCGAGTGCGGATTTCATGAAACGCCGCCAGCCCGAACTCGACCGCATCTGGAATGCGCGGCAGATACGCTCCGGCACCGATGGCTGGAGGCAGGATTTCACCTGGCCGGTGAAAGGCCGCATTTCCGGCCGTTTCGGGTCGCAGCGCATCTATCGCGGCGAACCGGGCGCCTATCACTCGGGCCTCGACATCACCACGGGTACGAGCGGCACTCCGATCATCGCCCCGGCGGACGGAGTTGTTGTGCTCGCTGCGACGGGATTTTCGCTGGAAGGGAACCTGCTGATCATCGACCACGGGATGGGTCTCAACAGCGCCTTCCTGCACCTTTCCGCGATCGATGTCGCCGAGGGCGAGCGCGTCGCGCAGGGCCAGCAGATTGGACGGATCGGTGCTTCGGGCCGCGCCACCGGGCAGCATCTCCATTGGTCGATCAAGTGGCATGAGGCCCGGCTCGATCCGTTGCTGTTCGTCGATCCTGCGGCGTGAGGCGCATCGGCTGGCGCTGGCCGGCGCTGATTCTGGTGATTTTCGGGCTTGCACCGGGCACATGGCTTCGCACCCATATCCCACCGCCCGAGGCGATTACTTTCATCGCGATCGAAGAACTGCCGCCGGGCGAACGGGTCAAAGGCGAATTGCGGCTGGCCGGGCAATGGGAACTGTCGAGCCCGAGCATGGACTTCGGCGGCTTCTCCGCGCTTCTGGCGCGGCCGGACGGCTCCTTCCTCGCGTTGAGCGATCTCGGAATGGCGCTGAGTTTCGCCGACCCCCGCGGCGCGCGTAGCGGCAGGCTTCCGGCGCGGCTCGGTCCGGCTGGGGAGCGGCGCTATGTCAAGGCAGAGGCCGACATCGAATCGGCCGCGCAGTCGGCCGATGGAGGAACGGTCTGGCTCGGTTTCGAAATGACCAACCGGATCGTGCGCAGTTCCGCCGACTGGTCCGGCGCCAGGCGCGTCTTGCCCGAAGGAATGGCGGAGTGGAGCATCAATAGCGGCGCCGAGGCGATGGCGCGGCTCGATGATGGGCGTTTCATCGTCATTTCCGAAGGGGCGGAGGGCTGGCGCGATTCGGCCTCGCCCGCCATTT
>DASWIR010000146.1:0-7446 GCA_036397575.1 Alteraurantiacibacter sp.
CATAGCGGAGTGAAATCGAGCCCGATATCGGCTGCGGGCGCGCTCTGGGTCAGGCGCCCGACCGAAACATAGGTTACGCCGCTCGCCGCTTTTTCCCCGATTGTCTCGAGATCGATCCCGCCCGAAGCTTCGGTCGGCACCCGCCCGGCGACTATCGCCACCGCCTCGCGCAATGTCCCGGCGGACATATTGTCGAGCAGCAAATGGTTCGCGCCCGCGCTGAGCGCCGGTTCGATCTGGTCGAGCCGGTCGACCTCGCAGATGATGTGCTCCACGCCCGCATCGCGCGCACGGCGCACCGCCTCGCCGACATCGCCGGCAACGAGGATGTGATTGTCCTTGATCATCGCCGCATCCCACAGCCCCATGCGGTGGTTCTGTGCGCCGCCTTGCCGTGTGGCGTATTTCTCGAGGATGCGCAGGCCGGGAATGGTCTTGCGCGTATCGAGCAGGATGCAATCGGTCCCGCCCATCGCCTCGACATACTGCCTGGTCATGGTGGCGATGCCGGACAGGTGCTGCACGGTATTGAGCGCACTGCGCTCTGCCGTCAGCATCGCCCGCGCATTGCCGGAAAGGCGCATAAGATCGGAACTTGCGGGAACCGAAGCGCCCTCCTCCGCGAGCACTTCGATCTCCATTTCGGGATCGAGCGCGCGGAAGAAGGCCGCCGCGATCGGCAGGCCTGCAACCACGATCGCATCACGGCTGTCCATTACCCCGGCAAAGCGCGCATCCGCCGGGATCACGCTTTCGGCGGTTACGTCATGCCCGCCGCCCGGCAGGCCGACGCCGAGGTCTTCGTCCAGCGCTGCGCGCACGAAGCCATCGAGGTCGAAGCCGGGAAGGGAGAAAGCGGTCATGCCAAGCATGTGGCTTGTTTTTTGTTTAGCCTCAAGCGCCGGCGCTGCCCATCCGGGCAGCTTGGCTTCCGCGCCATAAGACGCGACGGCCATTCGGCCTTGCGGACCCTGGCGGGTCCGGAACCTTCCAGGCCTTTACCTTCTGGCGCGCACGGTCGCGGAGCGACCGCAAGGCCGAACGGCCGCCCGCAGCCGTCCCGGCGCGTAGCGGCGGGAAACGGCGGCGAGGACCGGACGTGCGGATGCACGTCCGGAAAACAGGTCAATGCACGAAGCGGGCCACCACGTCGCGATAGGAGCGGCTGACCTTCACCTGCGCGCCGCTCTCCAGGCTCAGGAAGCACTCGCCATTGGTGTGCGGCTTCACCTGCCTCACCTTGTCGAGATTGACGATCGTGGAGCGGTGCACGCGCTGGAATGTGCGCGGGTCGAGCCGGCGCTCGAGGTCCTTCATCGTCTGGCGCAGGATTAGCGAATTGTCGCCGGTATAGATGCACATATAGTCGCCCGCCGCCTCGATATGCTCGATCGAATCGATATCGACGCGGAAGATCTGCCCACGATCCTTGACGTTGATCAGCTTTTCATAACGGCCGGTGCTGGTGCTTTCCTCTTCCCCGGGGAAATTCTCTACTGCATTGGGCGCGATTTCGGCGAGCACGCCCTTGAGTTTTTCCGCCTCGTCGCTGGCGCGTTTCTCCGCCAGCCGCTGACGCACGCGGTCGATTGTGTCGGCGATCCCGTCTTCGTCGACGGGCTTCATCAGGTAATGTACTGCATTGGCTTCGAACGCCCGGATTGCGTGTTCCTGGAAAGCGGTCACGAAGACGAAGAGCGGCGGATCGATTTCCATTACGCCCTTGACCACGGAGAAACCGTCGAAGCCCGGCATCTGGATATCGAGGAAGACGAGATCGGGCTTCTCGGTCTTGATTTTGCGGATTGCCTCGCGCCCGTTCGAGCAGGTGTCGATCACTTCGACATCCTCGAACGGTTCGAGCCGCAATTGCAGGCCCTGCCGGGCCAGTTTCTCATCGTCGACGATGATGGTGCGTATGGTCATAAATTCCTATCCAAATAGCCGCCCCTCTGGTTGCAGTGGCGAAACGGTCGACTGCAAAGCTGGTTTCCGTATTTCGACGGCCGTTTCCTCTTCTTCCATTTCTTCGAATGGAATCTCTATCAGCACGGTAAACCCGCCATCGGGCGGCGTTCGTGTTTCGAACCGGTGCTCCTCGCCATAGGCCTGGGCCAGCCGGTCGCGAATATTGGGCAGGCCCACGCCGGTCGAGACGGTGTGCTCGGCCGGTTCGGCATCGGGTCCGGGCCCGCTGTCCGACACGATTACGCGCAGCGTCTCGCCGATCACTTGCGCGGTCAATGTGATCTTGGCTCCTTCCTCTTGCGGGGAAACGGCATATTTGATCGCATTCTCGACCAATGGCTGGAGCAGGAGCGAAGGCAGCATCGCCCGCGCTGCGCGATGCTCGATACGGAATTCGGTGCGCAGCCTTTCCTCGAAGCGCATGCGCTCGATATCGAGATAGAGCCTGAGCGTATCGACTTCCTGTGCCAGCGTGACCTTCCCGCCCGGATTGCTTTCCAGAGTGTGCCGCAGGAAGCGCGACAGGCGGGTCAGCATGGCATTGGCCGGGTCGGTTTGTTTCAGGAGCACCAGTGTCGAAATCGAATTCAGCGTATTGAACAGAAAATGCGGATTGAGCTGGTAGCGCAGCATGGCAAGCTGGGCGCCGGTCGCCTGCGCCTCGAGCCGCTCCAGCCGGTCGGACTGTTCCTCCACCTGAAGGAAGAAATTGATCGCGAAATAGAGCGCGGTCCAGGCTCCGAGCAGCATCAGATCGAAGAAGAACACGCCGATGAAGCGCTGCGCGAAGCCAGACTCGCTGTCGGGCCGGTAGAGACCGATCACCCAGCTGTCGATGAAGGCGAACAGGCTGACCGCCAGCGCAAGCACGAGGGCAGTGAAGCCTGCCGTCACGATCAGCTTGCGGTAGAACAGCTGGCGATAGACGACCGACATGAGCAGGCTGATCGAAAAGCCGGTGACCATCTGGATTACCACCAGGGCCAGATGTGACCATGGCTGCTCGTTTGCGATCGCGGAAACCGCGCGGAAAACCAGCGCGCCGCCCCAGCCGATGAAGTTCAGCCGCCAGAACGCCGCGTTTTTGTCGCGGAAGAACGGTGTCGGTCGAAAGGGCAGCACGGCCATGACGATTATCTTAGCCACTCTTGCAGGCAAAGTCGCCCTGTCCGCGCCTCCCCGCCCCCGCGGTGCGCTTGGGCGGGAATTCTCACCCCTCGCGCACCTCGGCGATCGCTTCGGCCAGTACCTTCTCGCCCACCGCTCCGGCGATTCGCCGGTTGCCGATCACCCAGGCCGGCGTGCCGTCGACTCCGAGATCGCCGGCGATCGAATGGTTGCGCATCAGTTCGCCTTCATATTTGCCGCTGCGAATGTCGCTATCGGCCTTGTCGACGTCCATTCCCGCTTCGCGCGCGGCCAGGTCGATGCTTTCGGCAGTCGGCCGTTCCTTTGCGTACATCGCCTTGTGGAAGGCCGCGAACTTGCCCTGATCGGCTGCGGCCAGCGCCATGCGCGCGGCGTCGGCGCTTTCGCGGCTGAGCACCGGATACTCGCGTATCACGACCTTGAGGTCCGGATTGGCAGCGATCAGCGCTTCGACATCTGGCACGCTGGTGCGGCAGAAGCCGCAGGCATAGTCGCTGAATTCGACCAGCGTGACGGAACCATCTGGATTGCCCAGCACCGCGCCCGGATAGGGAGCAGTCAAATCGTCGCCCAGGCGCGCCACCCGTTCGCCGGCTTCGCGGTCCTGCAGCCGCTGCATCGCCTCGGGCAGCACTTCGGGATTGGCAAGGATATAGTCGCGGGTCGACTGGTCGCCGAGGCCGGACAAATTCCAGATTGCCGCGCCGCCAAAGCCGCCGATTGTGCCGACCAGCGCCATGAGGGCGATATTCAGGGGTTTGAGTTCGCTCATGGAAAGCTGCGCTATCGGCGCTCATCGAGCTGTTCAAGCGCATCCTGCGCTTCGATCGCCACGTCCTGCGCCCTGATCCAGTCGGGCGAGCCGTGGGGAAGCGTCCGTTCGGCCGCCCTGGCGCTCTGCAGCGCCTCGGCATAGCGTCCGCTCATCACTTGCTGCTCGGCACTGGCGAGGCGTGCGCGGGGCACGTCGCCGCGCGCGGCATAGACCACGCCGAGCTGGTACCACGCGAACGGATTGTGGCGGTCGCGCGCGACCGAGGCCCTGAGCACGCGCTCGGCCTCTTCGAAATTGGCCTTGTCTTCGGTCGCGATCAAGGCGTGGCCGAGGCTGGCGGCGATCATCGGCTGGTTGCCGGAAAGCCGCACCGCCTCGCGCAGCGGCGCCAGGGACTCGTCCGGACGCCCCGATTCGAGCAGCACCTGCCCGCGCAGCTCGAGAAAATAGGGATTGTCCGGCTCGCGTTCGATCAACGCGTCGGTTTCATACAGCGCACGCTCGACCTGCGCATCCTTATGGAAGGCATAGGCGCGGGCATAATGCGCGGGGATCGTCTGCATTGTCAGCGGATAGGTGTTGAGCGTGTCTTTCGGATCGGCGAGGTAGCCGTAAAGCTTGGCGCGCATGCGCTCGAAGCGCTTCTGTATCGCCGGGTCGGCGGGCTTTTCCCAATACGGGGTCACCTGGAAGGCGGCTTGCAGCCGGGCAATGCGGTCGCCGGTCAGCGGGTGGGTGCGGAAGAAGCCGGCTTCCTCGTCCTGCCGATAGCCGTAGCGGAACTCCTGGTTCTGCAGCCTCTTGAAGAAGGTGACGGCGCCGCGTCCGGACATTCCCGCCCCGGTCAGATACTCGACGCTGGCCGCATCGGCGCTCGCTTCCTCGGTGCGGCTGTAGGCGAGGAACTTGCCGAGCGCCGCCTGCTGCCCCGCCATCAGCACGCCCATTGCCGCGTCGCCGGCGCCGGCAAGAGCCGCGGCAACCCCGAGCAGTGCGGAAAGGATCGAGATGTTGGTCGCAGCCCGCATGCCCTCGCCCTGGCGGATGATATGCCCGCCCGTGATGTGGCCGAGCTCATGGGCGAGCACGCCTTGCACTTCCTCGGCGCTCGCGGCGGCATTGATCAGCCCGCTATGGACGTAGATCCGCTGTCCTCCCGCGACGAAGGCGTTGAGCGAAGGGTCGCCGATCAGCACCACCTCGACTGCACCCGGCTCAAGGCCGGCGGCAACGGCCAGCGGATCGACCATGTCCTGCAGCAGCTTTTCGCCTTCGGCATCGCGCAGGATGGATTGCGCCGCGACCGGTTGAGCCGCGAGCACGAATGCCGCGAGGATCGCGGTCAGGCGGGCGAGGAAGCGCATTTGCCCTTGCTAGCGGCTTTCGCCCTGAACCGGAACTGAAGATACGGAGCTTTCGCCGTGCTTCTTTTCCAGATGGACAAGGAATGCGAGCACGGCGTCCTTCACCCGGGGGTCGCGGTCGAAAGGCCTGGCGAGCCGGACGACGAGGTCGGCGTGGTCCAATCCATCGAGGATCACCGGCTCGGTCGGCGCGCCCGCTTCACTGAGCGCCCTGGCGAGCGCGATGGAATTGCGCGGCCTGACCAGCGTGTCCTCGGATCCGCTGGCAAGCAGCATTGGCGGCGCGTCGCCTCGCGCGAAATTGACCGGCTGGGTCGCCTCCGGCGAATCGGCATGGCCGAAGGCGCGCCGCGTGCTGTCCGTGTCCAGCGGCAGGAAATCATATGGTCCGGCAAGGCCGACGAACCCGGCGATCGCGCCATTTTCGATGCCTTCCGCCGCGAGCCATTGCCGGTCGAGTGCCAGCATCGCGCCAATATAGGCGCCGGCGGAATGGCCCATCAGGTAGATCCGCGAAGGATCGCCTCCATATTTGGCAATATTGCCGCGGACCCAGCCGATGGCCTTCGCCCCGTCTTCCAGCATGGCCGGAAAGCGGCCCGCTTCATCGAGCCGGTAGCCCGGCGTCACCACCACGAAGCCGTGCGGCGCGAAATTGCGGGCGACATAGGCATAGTCGGCAGGGTCGCCGCTCCGCCAGCCGCCGCCATGGATGAAGACCAGCACGGGCAGGCCTTCGGGCGCACCGCGCGCGCGGTGGATATAGAGGCGCTGCGCGGGATCCTCGCCATATGGCACCGGGCCGGCAGCCAGTTCGGTGCTGGCGGAAGTGAACCAGCCATCCACAAGGTTGAGAACCGAGACAGCCTGGGTTGCGGCGGCCCAGCGCCAGACGGCGAAGGCACAGATGGCGAGCAGCAACAGGGCGGGTAGCGCATATGACATATATCCCGCCAGCTTCCTTCGTCCCGTCACCCGCATCCGCTCTTTGCCCGTTCCCAGCATCGGCGCTTTCCGCGCCATGCCATTAAGACCGCCCCGCTGCTAGCCGTGTAGCGATGGCGGAGCTCGTAGGACGCCTTGTAGGTGCGGATAGGAAGGTCGTCGGAGGGAAATAGGACGGCCCGCCTGGAAGGCGGGCCGCGGGGTTAGCCCAGGAGTTTCTTTGCAGCGCGTTCGACCAGCGCGACGTCTTCGGGCACTTCGCCCAGCATGACGACTTCGCCTTGCGGCGTGCGATGGATCATGACCAGCGCGAATTCCGCGCCTTCGGCTCCGATTTCGCTGAAATCCATCGGGGCGAGTTCGCGCAGCTTTTTGGCGATACGTTCGCGCGGATTATCCGCGGGTTCGACCGTTTCGCCGGATTCTTCGCGGCGCAGGCGGCGTTCGGTCTGCACAACGCCCTTGAGCCGGCCGTCATGCCCGTCGATAAAGGCGGCCAGCGTGCCGCGGGCAAGGCCGAGGCGGTGGGCATGCGAAAGGGCGGCGGCATATTCGGTGAGCCGTGTCTTGTCGTATTCGGCGCCGAAAACGAGTTTCACCACCGGCGTCATCGGTGCGCGGTCCTGCACGGTAAGGCCGGCATCGGCGACGAGTTCCTCGAATTCCTCCGGCGCGTCGGCCGCGGCGAGGGAGAAATCGTAAGCCTTGCCGATCGCTTCATAGAGCGCGTGACGCGTGCGATCCTCGCTGACCAGGGCGGTATTGGCGAGTTCGCGCGCCGTCGTCAGCTCATCGCCGAGCCCGTTGGCGGAATTCCCGGCGGAAGAAGCCGGGCTATCAGGCACCGGTGCTTCCATCGCCGGCGGAATTTCCGCTGGAATTTCCTCGACGGGAATATGCTCGGCGGTCGCTTCTTCGGCTTCCGGTTCAAATGTTTCAGGTTCGAATGCTTCGCGCTCGAGCGCTTCGGGTTCGAGTTGGGGCAGCTGCGTGGAAAACGCTTCCCACGCATCCGCCTCATCGGAAACCGGATCCACCGGCCCGCCGGGGAAGATCGGCCGGGTGTTCCTGGCCTTGCTCATCAGCGGCGAATAGGTCGGCTGCAAATCGCCGGGCATCGGATCGGGAAGCGGCGAGCTTATCTGGAAGTCATCTTCTTCCTCTTCTTCGCCTTCCTCGTCCTCCCAGCCGAAACTCGGCACGGGCAGCTCGCCATCGTCGGCATCGCCTTCCTCGACGGGATCG
>DASWIR010000147.1:0-10683 GCA_036397575.1 Alteraurantiacibacter sp.
AATGGAGAACAGGGTGAGGATTCACGCAGCACTTACTTTGTGCGCGGCACTGGCGCTGGCGGCTTGCGGCCAGGATAACAGCCCTTCCGAGGAAGTGGAGAAGGCGGTCGAACAGGTGGTCGGATCGCCGGCTCCGGCCGCGGAGGAAGAGCTGGGCCGATATGCGCCGCGCGATGGCTGCGTCGACCTCCCCGGCGCGGACAATTTCCGTCAGCGTCTGGCGCTGGCGGTCGAAGCACGCGACGCGGAAGGCGTGGCCGCGCTCGCTGCCCCCGATGTGAAGCTCGATTTCGGGGATGGCTCGGGCCGCGCGGAGCTGATCAGGCGGCTCGATGCGCAAAACAGCTCGCTATGGCGCGAACTCGACGAGTTGATGCAGCTGGGCTGTGCGGCCAACAGCCAGGGCGGTGCGACCATGCCGTGGTATTTCGCGCAGAATATCCCGGTCGATCCCTATATGGGCATGATCGTGACCGATAGCGAAGTGCCGCTGCGCGAGAGCCCCGATGCAGTGGCGGTGCCTGTAGCGGATCTCGATTGGGATGCTGTGGAGTTGCTCGACAGTTTCGATCCCGCGGCTCCCTATCAGCGCGTGAAGTTCGGCGACGAGACGGGCTATGTCGAAACGCGTTTCCTCCGCTCGGCCATCGATTACCGGATCACTGCCTCCAGCCGCAACGGCAAGTGGCGGATTACGAGCTTCGTTGCGGGGGACTGATTCGGCGCAGTTCCGCGCTGTGGCCGCGCGACTGCAGCACCAGGCGGCCGTCTTTCAGTTCCAGCTGCGGTGCGGCTGCCAGCAGCGATGCCAGTGCGCGTTCCTGGTCGAACAGGTTCGCCTCGATGCAGCCCATCTCGGTCATTTCAATTGGTCCGGCGATCAGGCGGCCGTCCTCGATCCGCCAGTTGCCACCCATGCGGTTGCAGCCGATGCTGGCCATCAACTCGCCATCGGTGAAACGCAGCGACCCCGCTCGCGAAACCGGCTTTTCATCGTCGATGTTGACGAATTCCCACTCGCTCTCGGCCAACTGGTGCGACGCGGTGGCTTTCACCGCGCAGGCGGAGAGTAGTCCGAGCATCAGCAGGGCGCCAAGGGTTCGCATGGTTAGCGGCGTTACATCACGAGTGATGAGTATTCCCTGAATGGCGATGATTAATCATCGAGACAGCCTAACACTTCGTAGGCCAGCACGGCACTGGCTATGGCCGCGTTGAGGCTGTCTGCCTTTCCGCGCATCGGCATCGTCACCCGCAGGTCGCAGGCCTCCTCATAGGCTTGCGGAAGACCCTGCGATTCATTGCCGACCATGACGAAGCATGGGGCTTTGTAGGGTGCGCCGCGAAAAGGTACCGCATCGCGGAGAGACGCCGCAACCAGCTGGCCGCGTAGCTCCTCGGGACCGCTGTGAAGCCAGGCGAGGAATTCCCGCCAATCCGCCTGCGCTAGCGAGACGGTGAAGATCGCGCCCATGCTCGCCCGCACCGCTTCGGCGGAGAAAGGATCGGTGCAATCGTCGATAAGGATCAGCCCGCCTGCGCCCACCGCGTCCGCGGTGCGCAGCATGGTGCCGAGATTGCCCGGATCGCGCATGGCTTGCGCAACCAGCCAGATATTCGCTTTCGCACGGTCGAGATTGGCGAGGGCGGTATCCCATTCGGCAAAGGCCCCAGCGACGGTTTGCGGATTATCCTTCCCGGTGATCTTGGAAAGAATTTCCGGCGTGGTCTCGATCACATCGCCATCTGCAGCTTCGACCACGGCGACCAGCTCGGCAAGCTGCGGCGGGTGCTCGCGTCCTTCCGCCATCACCAGTATTTGCGGCACTTTGCCCGCCCCGCGTGCATCGGTCAGCAGGCGCAGGCCTTCGGCGAGGAACTGCCCGCTGCGGCGGCGATGCTTCTTGTCGCGCAGCGAGCGCAGGAACTTTACGGTAGGATTGGAAAAGCCGGTGATTTGGCGCGTCATGACGACCCCCGAACTGGTCAGCTTTCGCCGAAACCATCCGCCACCAGGGCAGTCAGCAGATCCAGGCGTGCCTCGGCATCCTTGCCCGCCACGACGATCTCGATCGTATCGCCCCTGGCGGCGCCCAGCATCATCAGGCCGAGGATGGATCCACCGCCAGCCGAGTTACCTTCGCGGCAGACCTCGACCCTGCAATCGTCCATTCCGGCGACGGCATTGACGAATTTGGCGCTGGCGCGTGCATGCAGGCCCTTCTGATTGACGATCCTCACAGCACGGCGCAGCTCGTTTGCGGCTTTGCTCGCCATTAAGCGTTCTGACCCAGGAATTCCGAAGCGATGGTGATGTAGTTGCGGCCGGCATCGCGGGCGGCGGTCACTGCGTCGGTCACGTTCATCGATTTGCGCGCACCCGCGAGGCGAATGAGCATGGGCAGGTTGATTCCCGCGATCACCTCCACCTTTCCTGCATCGAGCAGCGAAATGGCGAGGTTCGACGGAGTGCCGCCGAACAGGTCGGTGAGAATGATCGCGCCCTCGCCGCTGTCGACCGTGCGGATCGCAGCAGCGATTTCCTCGCGCCGCACTTCCATATCGTCATTCGGGCCGATGCAGACGGTTTCTACCGCCTCCTGCCTGCCGACGACATGCTCCATCGCATGCACGAATTCTTCCGCGAGACCGCCATGCGTCACCAGGATCAGGCCAATCATATTTGAGATATGCTCTTCATGAGGGGGATTTGAAGAGCCCCTCTTTGCGCATCGCGGCAGGGGCAATGGAATATCACTTGTGCTGCGGCCCTTCTATCAATTCGGCGGCGCGCGATCCTAAATTACGGTGGAGGACAGTGGGCGAAAAGCCTGCCTCGCGCAAGGCCTTCGCCATCTCCTCCGCAGTGTAGACCGAGCGGTGCCGGCCACCCGTACAGCCGAATGCTATTGTAACGTAGCGTTTTCCATGTGCCGAATAGCGCGGGAGAAGCTGGATCAGCAGGTCGCGTATCTTCGCAAAGCTCGAGGGGAAGGCCGGGTCGGCCATGATGTGCTTGCCGACCGAATCGTCCTGCCCGGTCAGTTCGCGCAATTCCGGCTGCCAGTGCGGATTGTCGAGATAGCGCATATCGAAAATGAGGTCGGCGTTTGGCGGCATGCCGCGGGCAAAGCCGAAACTGGTGATCGTGACCGTCATCGCATCGGGCGCGGCGTCGGAGAATTGCTCCCGGATATGTTCCTGCAGCTGGCGCGTCGAAAAGCGGGTCGTGTCGACCAGCATGTCCGCCCAGCGCCGCAGCGGTGCGAGCAGCTCTCGCTCCGCTATGATGCCTTCGCTTACCGGCATGTCCTGCGCCAGGTGGTGGCGGCGGCGCGTCTCGTCATAGCGCCGCTCCAATTCGGCCGTGCTGCAATCGAGAAACAGGGTTGTGACGGTCAGATCGTCGCGCTCGGCGAGCTGCTTTACCTGTTCGATCAACTCGGACGGCACGAAACCGCGGGTACGCGAATCGAAGCCGATGGCAAGCGGATGGTTGCCGATTCTGCTTGCCGCATCCTCGCCCACCAGGCGGTCGAGCAAGCGGATGGGGAAATTGTCGATCACTTCCCAGCCGAGGTCTTCCAACTCGTGCAGCGCGGTCGTTTTACCTGCCCCGAGCATGCCGGTCACAAGCAGGACCTGCTGGCGCTCGGCTGGAGAATCGCTAGCCATGGCGCGCTGCTCTGCGCCTGCCGGACGCAAAAGGAAAGGTCCGTCAGGCCGGCGTCCCGCTGCGGCGCGGATCGATGCCGTAGAGGCGCAGGGCCCATTCGGCGCGCAGCGGAAGCGCGCAAGCATGCGGGAAGAGGCGGATCGAAGGGATCGCAATGCCTTCGATCTCGATCCACTCAGGCCGGTCTACAAAGCGCGGAGCATCGTCGTTCAGCCGAAGCAGGATTGCAACCGGGGCAGCCGTGCATTCCATCTCGACGATCCCGAGATTGCGGATTTCGAGCTTACCGCGTGTCGCTGGTGGCGGCCCGGCGACCAGCAAGCCTTTTACGATTTCCAGCGCGATCCCGTCATCGCCGATCAGCGTTGCACCCCGGTCGATCAGGGCCAAAGCAAGGCTGGACTTGCCGCTCCCTGCCGGGCCTTCCACCAGGATCGCGCGGCCCTCGATTGCTACTGCAGTGCAGTTGGCGCGGAGCGTCATGCGGCGGGAAGCTCAAGCACGAAGCAGGCACCGGGCACGCCCTCGGGCCGGTCGGCCACGCGGAGCGTGCCGTCATGCGCTTCCGCAACGGTACGCGCGATGGCCAGGCCAAGGCCGCTATGGTCGCCGAAACCTTCGCCTTCGGGGCGGACCGAATGGAAGCGCTCGAAAATGCGCTCGCGATGATCGGCCGGGATACCCGGCCCCTGATCGCAAATAATCAGCGAAACGCAGCCATTGTCGCCGGCGATGTCGAGGTCGATCGTGCCGTCGGGCGGCGAAAAGGACACTGCATTGTCGATCAGGTTTTCGATCACTCGCTCGAGACGCAGCGGCACGCCGAACACGGTGGTCGCGCCGCGCCGGCTGAAGCGGATGCGGCGGCCGTTGTTTTCGTTGCGGTTTTCGCGGGATTCAAGAATGAGACCAACCATACTTGCCAGGTCGATCCGTTCGAACGTCGCGCGGCTCATTTCGGCGTCGATCCGGCTGGCGTCGGATATCTCGGTTACCAGGCGGTCGATCCGGCGGACATCGTGATTGGCGATCTCCGCCAGCTGACTGCGCAGCGCCGGATCCTCGACCTTGCCCAGCGATTCCAGCGCGCTGCGCAAGCTGGCGAGCGGGTTCTTGATCTCATGCGCGACATCGGCGGCAAAGCGCTCGACCTCATCGATCCGGCCGCGCAGGGCAGAGGACATGTCGGATACGGCGCGGGCAAGCAGGCCGATCTCGTCGCCGCGGGCGGGCAGACGCGGCACCTCGACTTCGCGGTCGCGGCCAAGCCGCACGCGCACCGCTGCGCGAACCAGTTGCCTCAGCGGCTCCACGATCGTCCTTGCAAGGAACAGCGAAAGCAGGATCGAGAGCAGCAGGGCCAGGCCGACGAAAGCGCCCAGCGTGCTGCGTGCCGAGCGCACAGACTCGGTGATGTCCACTGCATTGCGCGTAGTCAGCAGCGTCGCACCGTTGAGGCCGACCGGCGCGGCAGCATTGATCACCGGCGTGCCGTCGGGGGCATCGCGCAGCTGAATCTGGGTCAAACCCAGTTCGCGCGCCCGCTGCAGTTCGGGCCATCCCTCGGCAGTGGGTTCCTGGGGCTCGACATAATCGGGGATTGGGTCGGCCCCGGCTACCCAGTTGATTGCGTGGTCGAGCATGCGTGCAAGTTCTTCGCCCATCGTCTCGTCGCCGATCACGTCCAAGGCAAAGACCGGCTCGGCGAGTTCGAAACTGTCGGCCCACAGCCGCCCTTCCGCATCGTACATGCGCAGCCGGATACGCTGTTCCTTGCCGATCTGGAGCAGAAGAGCTTCCTGCCGCTGGCGAGTCGCGCCGGCGAGCGCTTCGGCAGTGATCTGCGCTTCGATCCGGGCGAGGCGATAACGCTCGTTGAGCAGCTGCTTGCGATAGGTGTCGAGATAGAAGATGCCGCCGCCCAGCATCACCAGCGGCAGCAGGTTTACCAGCAGGATGCGAAGCGTGACCGAGAGGCGCAGCGGCCAGCCCATCCGCTCGAACCGCGCACCCGGCGACGGGGGCGGTGCCGGTTCAGCCATCGGTGAAGCTGTAGCCTGCGCCATAGAGCGTATCGATCGCACGGAAATCCGGGTCGACGGCGCGGAACTTGCGGCGCATGCGCTTGATATGGCTGTCCACCGTCCGGTCGTCGACAAATACATCGTCCGGATAGGCAGCGTCCATCAATTGGTTGCGGCTCTTGATCACATCTGGGCGCTGGGCGAGCGCTTCCAGGATCAGGAATTCGGTGACGGTCAGCGAGACGGGCTTGCCGCCCCACGTCACGCGATGGCGTGCCGGGTCCATTTCCAGCCTTCCGCGTGCCAGCACGTTCTCGCCGCCATCGCCGGTCTCTTCGTTCTCGTCGCGCTCGTCGCCAGCGCCCGCGCGGCGCAGTATGGCCCGGATTCGGGCGATCAGCAGCCGCTGGCTGAAAGGCTTGGCGATATAGTCGTCCGCGCCGATCGCGAGGCCTTCCGCTTCGTCCTCCTCGTCATCCTTGCTGGTGAGAAAAATCACCGGCAGCGCGCTTTCCGCACGCAGGCGGCGCAACAGCTCCATCCCGTCCATACGCGGCATCTTGATGTCGAACACGGCAAGGTCCGGCGGGTTTTCGGTCAGCGCTTTCAGCGCAGTCTCGCCATCGGAATAGACGCGCGTGGCGAATCCTTCCGACTGAAGAGCGATCGAAAGTGCGGTCAGGATGTTGCGGTCGTCATCGACCAGCGCAATAGTGCGCTGTCCTTCGCCGCTTGTCTCGTCAACCGAGTCGACGCCCATCGCGCAATCCTTTCACTGGCTCGGGACTAGCCGCATGCGGCGTGCGAGACAACGCATCGCGGCGCCACCGGGCTTATCGAGGATATCATCTGGATTTGGCCGTTTTCAGTTGCGCGCCGATAGTTTGACGGGGACCGTTCGGATCCCTATGCGGCATCTCGCCGCGCAGGCATCGCTGAGGCCAGCGTAAGGCTGGGGCATGAATCCCGGCCCGGATCAGGAGAGAGAAGTGAATATTCCGCTTGCCAGCCAAGGCATCGTCACCGACGCCACGATTCATGCCAATCTAGGTACCGCGCAGCTCGTGGAACACGCGATAGGGAATGGCGAGGGCCGCTTGGCAGCGCATGGCCCTCTCGTGGTGGAGACCGGGAAATACACCGGACGGAGCGCCAAGGACAAGTTCATCGTCCGCGATACGGAAACGGAGAACACGGTGTGGTGGGGCGATGTGAACAGGGGCATGAGCCCGGAACACTTCGCCAATCTGAAGGCCGATTTCCTCGCCGCGCTGGGAGGGAAGGAAAAGCTCTATGTCGCCGACTTGTTCGGCGGCTCGCAGGCCGAGCACCGCGTAAACGTCCGTATTATCAACGAGCTGGCCTGGCACAACCTCTTCGTTCGTACCCTGCTGGTTCGCCCGGCGGCAGCCGAGCTGGAAGGCTTCGTGCCCGAATATACGATCATCGACCTGCCGAGCTTCGTCGCCGATCCGGAGCGCCATGGCTGCCGTTCGGAAACGGTGATCGCGGTGAATCTCACTGAAAAGCTGATCCTGATCGGCGGCACCAAATATGCCGGCGAAATGAAGAAGAGCGTATTCGGCATCCTGAACTACCTGCTGCCGGTGAAGAGCGTGATGCCGATGCACTGCTCGGCCAATATCGGTCCGGACGGCAAGAGTGCCGTGTTCTTCGGCCTGTCGGGCACCGGCAAGACCACGCTCAGCGCCGATGCCAGTCGCACGCTAATCGGTGACGACGAGCATGGCTGGTCGGACGAATCCGTCTTCAATTTCGAAGGCGGCTGCTACGCCAAGATGATTCGCCTGTCCGAAGAGGCGGAGCCGGAGATATTTGCAACGACCCGCATGTTCGGCACGGTGCTCGAGAATGTCGTGATGGACGAGGTTAGTCGCGAACTCGATTTCGACGACAATTCGCTGGCCGAAAATTCGCGCGGGGCCTACCCGATCGAATTCATCCCCAATACTTCGGAAAAGAATCTGGGTCCGGTGCCGTCGACGGTAATCATGTTGACCGCGGACGCGTTCGGCGTGCTGCCCCCCATCGCGCGGCTGACGCCGGATCAGGCGATGTATCATTTTCTTTCCGGCTACACCGCCAAGGTCGCCGGCACCGAGATCGGTGTGACCGAGCCGGAAGCGACCTTCTCCACCTGTTTCGGTGCGCCGTTCATGCCGCGCCATCCTTCGGTTTACGGCAACCTGCTCAAGGAGCGCATCGCCAAGGGCGGCGTCTCATGCTGGCTGGTCAATACCGGCTGGACCGGCGGCAAATACGGCGTTGGCAAGCGCATGCCGATCAAGGAAACGCGCGCGCTGCTCAACGCCGCGCTGGATGGTTCGCTCAACGATGTCGAGTTCCGCGAAGATCCGAATTTCGGCTTCGATGTGCCGGTTGCGGTCCCGGGAGTCGACAATTCGATCCTCGATCCGCGTTCGACCTGGGCGGACAAGGACGAATACGACCGGACGGCGCAAAAGCTGGTCCAGCTCTTCGTCGAGAATTTCGCGCAATTCGAGGGTCACGTCGACGAAAGCGTCAGGCAAGCAGCGCCGGTGACCGCCGCCGCCTAACGGCCCGGGAAATCTCCGGGCCTTTCCAAGAGACCCGAGGATTTCCCGATGGCTTCCATTACCGATCACGCGATCCGCTTCTTCGCCGACGACGCAGCTGTCCGCCGCGTTGCCGCAGGCCTGCTCGATTGCACTCTGCCCGTTGCCGAATGGACGCATGAAGCGCACCTCGCGGCGACGCTGTGCCTGATCACCGAATATCCGGATTTCGATGTCGAACGCGACATGCCTGGCGCCATTGCGGGCTACAACGTCTCGCAGGGCGGCGTGAACGACGACATGCGCGGCTATCACGAGACGATCACCCAGACATATATCCGCGGTGTTCGTGCTCATCTGGCCGGGTGCCGGGCAAGCACGCTGGCGGAGCGTGTGAACTCGCTGCTGGCGAGCTATCGGGGTCGGCGCGACTATCCGCTACGCTTCTATTCGCCTGAGCGATTGTTCTCGATCGCTGCGCGGCGCAGCTTGGCCGATCCCGACTTGTGTCCGTTCGAGGAGATTTGACTTGCGCCAACGCGCGTACCGTTCATCATCGATATTGGACGGGTTGCAGAAGGAAACGGTTCGATGAGCATTTTCGACGAAGTCTTGCGGGCCATGGGCGGCGCGCCCAATGACGTTTTCAACCTGGCCGAAAAGGTCGGTATCGATCCGGGAATGGCGGAAAAGGCGATCGCCGCGCTTGGCCACTCGCATCAGATGGAAGGCGACACGGTCGAGCTTGCATCTGCCAAGACCGGCCTTCCCAAAGGCACGCTCAATCAAATCGTGGAAGCGATCGGCGGCGAAGGCTCGCTGACCGAGTTCGCTCGCATGCTGGCCGACAATCCCAAGGCGGCGGGAATATTGCAGATGCTTGACCGCGATGGTGACGGCAATCCGCTAAATGACATAGGCACCATGGCCAAGGGTCTGTTCGGCAAGAACTAGGACCGGGACATAGGCACGCGCGCCATAGATCGCATTGGAAATGGCTTGCTCGATATAGCGGAGGCCGGTGCGTAGCGGGTTTCCCGGCAGAATCGGTCGCGGCTGCCGACGAACCAGCGGGCGCGGCGGGTTGGCGGCGAATGTACCGGTGCTGACGCGGGGCATTCCCGCCACCTCTTCGCACAGTGTATCGAAGCGGCGCTTGACGATGCGGTTTATCCGTTGCCGGTCGCGGCTGAGAAGCTCGAAACTGTGCGAAACGAGGGTGAAGTTCTCGAGCTCGTGGTCGCGCGCGTGGCGCAGGGCGGCGATAATCTCCTGCACAGACAGCGCCGTCAGCTGGGCATGGCGCAGGCGCCGCGCTGCATTCTCCACACAGCCCGCCGGCACTTCCACAACATCGCGATACGTCATCGGTCGGCGATCATCCGGACCCAGCCCAATGTCACAGAATGAATCCTCGATCGCCGGGCAATGACTGGAATCGTAACGGATGCCGTGGGTGGCGAGTGCCCGCAGCGTATCCTGGTTGGCACCGTAATTGCCGGCACGGAAAGCGACCGGCGAGGGCGCTCCCGCGCGCTCCAGGATCGATTTCGCGAGTCCGATGAGTTCGCATTGCTCTGCGAAAGAAAAGTCCTTGATGTTGCGGCCAGTTCTCCGCCCCAGCGGATTGCGACCGGAGGGAGCGAGTTCGAGCCATTCGGGATGCAGGTGAAGCTGTACGTCGTGCCCGCGCTCGACAATCGGACCAACCACATCCTCAATCGCCGCCACGCCCCATAACAGGGAGGGCATAGGGCAGACGAAGAATACGCCCTTCAGCCCGAAGCGGTCGAGCATTTCCATCTGGTAGACGATTCCGGCATCGCCGGCGGCGGTGCGGCCGAGAATCGATCGCTCGAAATTGGATCGCCGGGAATCAAGCCCCATCCGTGCCGTGAAGGCGGGCTCGTACTCCGTGTCGACAGTGAAATAGAGCGTAGTCATCTATCGGCTGCATAGAGGCAGTCGGCGCGAAAAGGCAGAGAGAACCCGTCGCGGCCC
This sequence comes from Alteraurantiacibacter sp., assembly GCA_036397575.1. Lineage (GTDB taxonomy): Bacteria > Pseudomonadota > Alphaproteobacteria > Sphingomonadales > Sphingomonadaceae > DASWIR01. The sequence goes on from DASWIR010000147.1 coordinate 10,260, forward strand.
GCAATGGCACAGGCTGCGGCGGGAATGCCTACGGCGACGAAGGGAAGCATCGCGCGCGGTTCCTGCCAAAACATGCGAATCAAGGAGTGGCGGCAGGCACCGCGCGCGATGCGTGAAGCAGGATGGACGGCTCCCCCCCACATCGCCAAGCAAATTACGGTAAACCTTCCGTTACAGCTCGTTACGCGCTGTAAAAATTGGCATTTTCAGACCGAGGCCTGGGCGATGTAACGGTCGATATTCTTTGCCAATACGTCGAGCGGAGCGTTACCGCCCTTGACCACCGCATCGTTGAAATCACGCAGGTCGTAGCTTGCGCCCAGCGCCGCCTTGGCCCGCTCGCGCTCGCGGTTGATCTGCAGGCGCCCGACCATGTAGCCGCAGGCCTGGCCGGGCCAGCTGCAATAACGCTCCACTTCCGAGG
>DASWIR010000148.1:0-16688 GCA_036397575.1 Alteraurantiacibacter sp.
CTTCGCCGCCCGCGCAGTGATCCATGCCTGGCACCATGTAGAGCCGCACCTGGCTGTTCGCCTGGGCGGGCGTGAGCGTCGGATAAAGCTGCTGGTAGAACAACAGCGCATTCGTCGCCGGGATCAGCCCGTCGTTCCAGCCATGGCTGAGCAGCAGCTTGCCCCCGCGCGCGAAATAGGGCCCGAGGCCATCTGCAGGCGCATTGAGGATATCCGCGCCGAATTCGCGCGCGACGAACACGTCGCTTGCATAGTCCATGTCGCGGAAGGTCCAGCCCGGCCGGTCGCCATAGACCAGCATGGTGAAATAGGTGTTGGCGACGGGAAAGGGTTCCGGGCCAGACATCAGCATGCCGAGCTGCATCTCGCTGCCGAGCGGCCAGCCAGGCAGGAGCTGCGTGCCCTTGCCGTCGGTCACGCCGCCATAGATGGCGCGCATCGTCTCGACCTGCGGCGGGGTGAGGCAGGAATCGCCCGCTTCGCTGGAGCACTGGATTTCTGCCGGATCGAAATTGCAGGCATTCGGGCGGCCGATAATGCCGTCTTCCAGCCCATCGAGCGCGTCGCATTTCTTGACCACAGCCTGGTGCAGAGCGGTGATCTGCGCCTGACCCAGCTTGGCGCCAGGCGCGCGGTTGGGCCACCAGCCGGCCCACATCGACTGGGTCATCAGGTCGGTCATCGGATTGGCCGGAGCCATGGCGCTGATCGCGTCGAAATCCTCCGGGTAGCGATAGGCGCTCATCACCCCCTGCCGTCCGCCTGTGGAGCAGGAGTTCCACAGCGAGATGCGCGGTCCGTCGCCGTAGAAGGAGGCGATAGCCTGCTTGGCGAAGACGGTCGTCTCATGGACAGCACGGTGGCCGAAATCGATCAGCTTTTCAGGGTGACCGATGGCGAATTCCGCCGTGAGGCCGGTACCGACATGGCCGGTATCGGTGCTGGCGACGGCATAGCCGCGCTTCAGCGGATCGGCCATTTGCGAGAGGCTGATCTGCCCGGCCCAAATGCCGTTGCCGATGCCGACGAACTTGCCGTTCCAATCCTCCGCCGGGAGCCAGACTTCCGACTTGATATCGCTGTCGCCGCTCGGGCGCAGCGTCACTTCAACGCGGCAGAAGGCCGGCATGGACGCATAGGGCGAAGGGCCGCCCACGCCCGGCGGCGGGCCGAAGGGTGAGGGCGGCGGTTCGAACTCGCCTGCAGCGACAAGCGTGGCGGAGGTGACTTCGCCATGGGCGAGGCTCATGCCGGTGAGGCCGGCGCATTCGGCTGCGGCAGCAGGACTTGCCGCCAGCCCGATCGCCCCTGCTCCAACCAGCATCGCGTACTTCACCGAGAAACTCGTCATGGCATTCCTCCCTGCTTGTTCTAAGTTGCCGCGATTGCTTGCACATTGGCGAGGGGAGAATCAATGCTGCGTCCATCGGTCGAAGACGAGTTGGCGATCCGTGAACTCTATGCACGCTACAGCTGGGCGCTCGATACGGGGGATACGGACGGCTATGTCGCGCTGTTCACCGAGGATGCGAGCGCGACCGAAGAAACGTCATCGGGCGAGCTGGAAGTGCGGCAGGGGCGCGACGAGATTCGCCGATTGGTGCTGAAGTTCCATGAGCGGCCGGATTTCCCCGGCCACCAGCACCAGATGGCGCAGTTCGTTTTCGAGCCCGATTCGAAGGGGCGGCCCGATCACTGGCAGGTGCGCAGCTATGCCTGGGCGACGATCAACCATCCGCCCGAACCGCCGCATCTCCACTGGTGCGGGCATATCCGCGACGTGGTGGCCAAGGTGGGCGGCGAGTGGCTGATCGCCGAGAAGGACATCATGGGCTGGGCTGGCGAAGTGCTCGCCCGTTTCGAGTAAGGAACAGCCGATGCCGAGCGGACTGGTCGCCCTTCTGGACGACGTATCGCTGATCGCCCGCGCTGCGGCGGCCTCGATCGACGATGTCGGCGTGGCCGCGGGCAGGGCCGGATCCAAGGCCGCGGGCGTTGTGATAGACGATGCGGCGGTGACGCCGAGCTATGTCACGGGTCTTTCGCCAGCGCGCGAGCTGCCGATCATCTGGTCGATCACCAAGGGCAGTCTCAGGAACAAGCTTCTGATCCTGCTTCCCGGCGCGCTGGTGCTGAGCGAATTCCTGCCCGGCGCGATCATCTGGCTGCTGATGCTGGGGGGCGCGTTCCTCTGCTACGAGGGCGCGGAAAAGGTGATGGAGAAGCTCGGCGGGGCGAAGCACGGGAAGACACTGGACGACGTTATCGAAGATCCCGCCGCGTTCGAGAAGCAGAGGGTTTCGGGCGCGGTGCGCACCGACCTGATCCTATCGGCCGAGATCATGGCGATTACGCTCAACGAGGTCGCAGCGGAAACGCTGGTCACCCGTGCCGGAGTGCTGGCGCTGGTCGGAGTGGTGATCACTGTGCTGGTATATGGCGCGGTGGCACTGATCGTGAAGATGGACGATGTCGGGCTGCATCTCGTCGAGAAGCCGGGCGCGGCGGCGCGGAAGATTGGGCGCCTGCTGCTCCTCGCTATGCCGCGGCTGCTGACCGTGCTGTCGGTGGTCGGGACCGTGGCCATGCTGTGGGTCGGCGGCGGGATCATTCTCCACGGGTTGCACGAAGTAGGGATGCACGGTCCGTCGGACCTCGCGCACGGCATCCAGCATGCGGTCGAGGGGGCGACCGGCGCACTGGCAGGCCTGCTGGGCTGGGTGAGTTATGCCGGCGTATCGGCGCTGTTCGGGCTGGTGCTGGGGGCGGTGATTGCCTTGGTGCTGCACAAGGTGCTGCGGATCGGGGCGCATTGACTGCTACACTGTGCGCCCCTGCGAAGGCAGGGGTCTCCATCGGTTTGCCACTAAATTGCACGAGATCCCTGCCTGCGCAGGGATTCATGAGAGCCGCGCGAGCAAATCCTTCGCAAATTCGGTCAGCGTGTCGTCGCGCGCGCCCATTACCGCGATGCGGTCGCCGGGGCGGGCGATTTCGGCGATCCGCGCACCGCAATCCTCGCGTAAAGGCACATATTCGGCATTGCCGCCGGCTTCGCGGATCAGAGCGACGATCCGTTCACTGCCCTCGCTGCGGTCGACCGTGCCGCCATAATAGACCGGATCGCACATGATGGTGATGTCGTCCGGGCCGAGCTCGCGGGCGAATGTCTCGGCAAGTTCGCGGCCCATTTGCCGCAGCGGGCCGTAACCGTGGGGCTGGAAGAAGGCGATTACGCGGCCCGGATGAGTCTTCAGCGTGCGCAGCGTGGCGGCGCACTTCTCCGGATTGTGGCCGAAATCGTCGATCACCGTAATGCCGGACGGGCTGGTGCCGATGATGTCGAAACGGCGCGCAAGGCCGGCAAAGCTCGCGAGAGCTTCGACCGCCTCGCTCACCGGCACGCCTGCCGCCACTGCGCCGGCGATCGCCGCGAGAGCGTTCGACAGATTGTGCCGCCCCGGCAGGTTCAGCGCGAGCGAGTGCTCGCTGCCATCGTGCCGGTCGATCACCGTCGCCGCCTGCCGGGTCGGTCCGTCCTCGATGGTGCCGGGGGCAACGCCGATCCGCGCATCCGCCGCATCGATTCCAAAGGTGATCGAGCCCGCCGCGCGGGGCAGCAGGGCGAGCGCTTCGGCATCGTCCGCATTGATTGCGGCCGTACCGGAAGCGGCGAGGAAATCGCCGAACAGCGCGCGCAGCTCGTCCATTCCCTTGTGATCGAGGCTGACATTGAGCAGCACGGCGACGCTCGGCCGGTAGAGTGCGATCGATCCGTCGCTCTCGTCGACTTCGGCAACGAATGTGCCGCCCCGGCCCACGCGAGCGCTGGCGAAGGGCACGTCGGGTGAGACGAAGTTCTTCATCACCGCGCCGTTCATGATCGTCGGGTCGTTTCCAGCCTGATGCATGATCCAGCCGAGCATGCCGGTGACGGTGCTCTTGCCGCTGGTCCCGCCGATGGCGATGCCGCTCTCGCTGGCGTTGAACAGCGCGGAGAGCAGTTCGGCACGGCTCATCCGTGGGCAGCCCAGTTCCTTCGCCCGAACCATTTCGGGCACGGTGTCTTCCACTGCGGCGCTGGCCACAAGCATCTGTGCGGCGCTGGTGATCCCGCTGCCATCCTGGGGGAAGAGCAGGAAACCGTCCCGCTCCAGCGCGGCGAATTTTTCGGGCGTGCGGCCCTGGTCGCGGCTGCGGTCGGAACCCGCCACTTCCGCCCCGAGCCCTTTAAGGATCGTCGCCAGCGGCAGCATGCCCGATCCGCCGATCCCGCAGAAGAACCAGGAACGGGCGGTCAGGTCGCTGGCGATGTCGGCGGAAGTCGTGTGGGGCATCGGCCGATGCGGTATGCGGTTGTCCGGCGAGAGGCAAGAAGGCTAATGAGGGCCATGTTCCGGATTGCCATTTGCGCGCCCTCCACGCCCATTGCCCGCGAGGATGCCGCGCGCATCCAGGAAATCGCCTCTGCAACCAATGGAATGGAACTCGCGTTCCATGAGCAGTGCTTTGTCGAGCAAGGGCATTTCGCAGGCAGCGACGAAGTGCGTCTGGATGCGTTTCTCGATTGTGCCAACGATCCTGGTTTCGACGCAGTCTGGTTCGCCAAGGGTGGTTACGGCGCAAATCGCATCGCTGCAGCCGCGATGGCGAGGCTGGGCGAACATGCCGCAGACAAGACGTTCCTTGGTTATTCCGACTGTGGCTACCTGCTCGCCGCGCTTTATCGCGCGCGGATCGGCAAGCCGGTCCACGGCCCGATGCCGGTCGACATCAGGCGTGAGGGGGGGCAGGAGGCGATCAAACGCGCGCTGGGCTGGTTCGGCGGTGACGATACCGGGCTGGAGCCATCGCTCGACAACAAGCCGGCCGCGGCCTTCAACCTCTACACATTGGCAATGACGGTGGGTACCGACCTGATGCCCGACCTTTCCGGACATGTTGTGATGGTGGAGGAAGTAGCGGAGCATCTCTACGCCATCGACCGGTTGTTCTTCCATGTGACGCAGCAATTGGAAGACGTCGCCGGCATAAGGCTCGGCCGGATTGGCGCTATTCCGGAAAACGACCGCTCCTTCGGCACCAGCGAGGAAGATATCGTCAGTTACTGGTGTCAGCGAACCGGCATCCCTTACCTGGGCAGGGCCAATATCGGGCACGACGCGGGCAACAGCATTGTGCCATTCGGTGTTGCGGGAACGGCGCGGCGCTCATAGGCGCACCAGCCGGAGGAGTACCCAATGATTGCATTCATCTTTCCCGGTCAGGGAAGCCAGAAGGTCGGCATGGGGGCCGAGCTTGCCGATGCCAGCGCGGCGGCCCGCGAAGTGTTCGAGGAAGTGGACGAGGCGCTCGGCCAGAAGCTCTTTACGATCATGCGCGATGGTCCCGATGACGCACTGATGCTGACCGAGAACGCCCAGCCGGCGATCATGGCCAATGCGATTGCCACGCTCGCCGTGCTGGAGAAGGATTTCGGCGTCTCGCTGGCGGAAAAAGGAAGTTTCGTCGCGGGGCATTCGCTTGGCGAATACAGCGCGCTCAGGGCCGTGGGCGCGTTCTCGCTGGCCGATACGGCGCGGCTGCTTAAGCTGCGCGGACAGGCGATGCAGGCGGCGGTGCCGGTGGGCGTGGGCGCGATGTGTGCGCTGCTCGGTGCCGATATCGAGAAGGCCACCGCGCTGGCCGAGGCTGCAGCGCAAGGAGAGGTGTGCGAAGTCGCCAATGACAATGACCCGGGGCAAGTGGTGCTTTCCGGCCATGCCGGGGCGATCGACCGCGCGATCGAATTGGTGAAAGATCACGGTATCAAGCGCGGCGTGAAGCTGCCGGTTTCGGCACCGTTCCACTGTTCGCTGATGCAGCCTGCCGCGGATGCAATGGCCGCGGCACTGGAAAGGACTCCGCCGGGCTCGTTCACCCTGCCGGTATTCGCCAATGTCCGCGCCGCCGCGGTGAGCGATCCTGCGGAGGAGCAGGCGCTGCTGGTCGAGCAGGTGACCGGCCGCGTGCGCTGGCGCGAAAGCGTGATCGCGATGCAGGCCGCTGGCGTCGAGCAGTTTGTCGAACTGGGCGGCAAGGTTCTCGGACCAATGGTCGGTCGAACCGTCGACCAGGTGACCGTGACCAGCGTCATATCGATGATCGACCTCGAATCGCTGGCGAAGGGGTTGTGATCTGTCCGCGTATCATTTTCTCGCGCAAAGTTCGCAAAGACCGCAAAGGGGGCATGCATGGTCGATGTCGATGCGATTAGCCACGATGTGATCGGAGAGGCAATTCGCATTCATCGCGAGCTTGGGCCAGGGTTGCTTGAGAGCGTTTATGAACTGGTTCTAGCAACAGCACTTGCACGCCGAGGCTATAGGGTCGAGCGACAGGTGCCGGTTCCCATCGAGTATGACGGGCTCCAAATCCAGAATGCGTTCCGCATTGACCTTCTCGTCGATGGCTGTCTTGTGATCGAGGTGAAGTCGGTCGATCAGCTCGGCAAAGTTCACGCGAAGCAACTTCTCACATATCTTCGCTTGATGAAGCAGCCCCTTGGGCTGCTCCTGAATTTCTCCGGTCTGACGATGAGGGAAGGTATCCGCCGTCTGGTCAATGATCATCGTTCTGGCGCATAGTCCTTTGCGCTCTTTGCGAACTTTGCGCGAAACAAACTGGGAGCCAATCAAATGCGACACAGCATGTTCGACCTTTCTGGAATGACTGCGCTGGTCACCGGGGCATCCGGCGGGATCGGCTCGGCGATCGCCCGTTCGCTGGCTGCACAGGGTGCGCGGCTTGCCCTTTCCGGGTCGAATTCTTCCAGGCTGCGCAGCTTCCGGGAAGAGCTGAACGACCAGTTCGGGCACGACCATGTCGAGATCACATGCGACCTTTCCAACACTACGCAGGTGGAAGAACTGATCCCGGCGACCATGGATACGTTCGGCCAGATCGACATCCTCGTGAACAATGCCGGTATCACCCGCGACAACCTCGCCATGCGGATGAAAGACGAGGAGTGGGAACAGGTGATCAAAATCAACCTCGAGGCCGCTTTTCGCCTGATGCGCGCCGCCGCCAGGCCGATGATGAAGGCGCGTTTCGGCCGCATCGTCTCGATTACCAGCGTGGTCGGGGCGACGGGCAATCCCGGGCAGATGAACTATGCCGCGGCCAAGGCCGGCCTTGTCGGCATGTCGAAGAGCCTCGCGCAGGAACTCGCCAGCCGAGGGGTCACGGTGAATTGCGTTGCCCCGGGCTTCATCCGCACGGCGATGACCGACGTGCTGCCGGAGGCACAGAAGGAAGCGCTCAATGCCCGTATCCCGATGGGCCGGATGGGCGAGGGTGAGGATATAGGCGCCGCGGTAGCCTATCTCGCCAGCCGCGAGGCGGGTTACGTTACCGGCCAGACCGTCCATGTGAATGGCGGCATGGCGATGTTCGCCTAGGATAGCGTTCGCATAGAAGGCGAAGCAGCGGAATTATCCCCAAGGAATCCCTCGATTCCTTGATTGGCGCTTGCCGCCCATCGCCCTGTCGCTAAGGATATTAACACACATCCGGCGCTCGCGGGCGAATCCGGCCCTCCGGCATTTACTCTGCGGGCGCGCAAGGGGGACATGGAATACCGATGAAGGCCACGATCGAACGCGCCAATCTGCTTCGCTGCCTGGGGCATGTGCAATCCGTGGTGGAGCGGCGGAACACCATTCCGATTCTCTCCAACGTGCTGATCGAGGCCGGGGCGGACGGCGCGGTCAAGATAATGGCGACCGACCTCGACCTCCAGGTGATTGAAAGCATGGCGGCCGTGTCGGTCGAACAATCCGGCGCGATCACTGTTTCGGCCCATCTGCTGTTCGACATCGCCCGCAAACTGCCCGAAGGCAGCCAGGTCAGCTTCGAAGCGGCGGACAATCGCATGGCGGTGAAGGCCGGGCGCAGCCGCTTCTCGCTTCCGACCCTGCCGCGAGACGATTTCCCGGTGATCGTGGAAGGTGATTTGCCGACCAGTTTCGAATTGCCGGCCAAGCTGCTTGCCGAGATGATCGACCGGACGCGCTTCGCGATCTCGACCGAGGAGACGCGCTATTACCTCAACGGTATCTTCCTGCATGTTTCGGAGGAGGATCAGCCCGTATTGAAAGCCGCAGCGACGGACGGGCATCGTCTGGCGCGCTTCACCGTGCCGCGTCCCGAGGGGGCGGAGGGTATGCCGGACGTGATCATACCGCGGAAGGCAGTGGCGGAGCTTCGGAAGCTGCTGGACGAATCGCTGGACGGCAATGTCGAGATCGACCTTTCGGCGAGCAAGATCCGTTTCACCTTGGGCGGGGAAGGCGGAGTGATCCTCACCAGCAAGCTGATCGACGGCACCTTCCCGGATTACAGCCGCGTGATCCCGACAGGAAACGACAAGCTGCTGAGGCTCGATCCCAAGAGCTTCTACGAAGGCGTCGATCGTGTGGCGACCATCGCCACCGAAAAGACCCGGGCGGTGAAGATGGGGCTTGAAAAGGACAAGGTGACGCTGTCGGTCACGTCGCCCGACAATGGCACAGCGGCCGAGGAAGTGCCGGCCGAATACAGCTCCGAGGGTTTCGAGATCGGCTTCAACGCCAATTATCTCAAGGATATCCTGCATCAGATCGATAGCGACACGGTGGAGTTGCATCTGGCCGATCCCGGCGCGCCGACGCTGATCCGGCAGGACGAGAAGAGCCCGGCGCTTTATGTCCTGATGCCCATGCGGGTGTAGCGTTTCCGGTCGGGCCGGCCTCACCGAAAACGTCTCCAACCGATTCGCTTGCCTTGTTTGGCAGTTGCCGGTCGGGCCGCGCCCAGCCGTGCCGCGCCGTCGTCCGCCGGAAGCCTATAGCTGAATATTAGCCTACAACCTCGTTCATCAAACAGAAAGACGCGGCGGCTCGACCGTTGGCGCGCGACGAGCCGCTTCCAGCTATCTATTTTGCCGCCGCTTTTCGTGTTTGCCTGTCCTTCCAACAGCGAAGGAGGAATCCCGATGCGTGCAAAGACAGCAGTTGCAATCACGCTTGCGGGCCTGTTGATCGCACCCGCCCTGGCGCAACTGGCCCAGCCAGACCCCTCCGCGCCGCCACCCAGCGAAGAGAGCGACATTCCGCCTCCGTCCGAAGTCATCCAGCTGCCGTCTCCGCCTCCGGCACCCGATCCGGTGACCGACTCTCCCCAGCCCACGCCCTCTCCCGAAGCGTCGTCGTCGACCCCCGCGCCGGATGAGGGGGACAGCGAGGAGCAAGACGGACAAGATGAAATCGAAGGGCGCGAGGAGGACAATTCCGCCTGAGAGCGGTGGACGGACCGGGCAGCGGCTTAACGCCCCCAAGCCGCTGCCCGGTTTTTCCGCTAGCCTTTTGCGCGGATCATCGCCTCTACGTCTGTGAATTTTTCGCGAGGGGCACCGTCTCGCGCGGCGGCTTCCTCTGCTTGCTCGATCTTCTTCCAGTCTCTGAATGTGACGACGTCGAGCCCGCGTTCTTCGGCCAGTCGGTCGAAACCGAGGCGGCCTTCCTTCTCTTCGGGGCCAAGCATGCCGGCCTCTTCGTCCTGGCGGATGGTTTCGACCACTCCATAGCCGTCGGGCCGATTGGTACCGATCGTGCCCGATGGTCCACGCCGCGCCCATCCGACGCAGTATAGGCCGGGGAGAATACGCCCCTCGTCATTGGCAAAACGCCCCGCACGCTCATCGAACGGCACATCGGGGATCGGCGAGCTGCGATAGCCTATGCAACTGATCACGATATCTCCTGGAATACGATAAGTTTCCCCGGTGCTCACGGCTTTACCCTTGACTACCTCGGTCCGCTCGACCTCGATCTCGCTGACCTTGCCGTTGCCGATCAGCCGTGCGGGCTGGGCGAAGAAATCGAACTCGATGGCAATGTGCTTCTCTGCAGCAATGTCTTCCGGAATCGCGGCAAAGCCTCGCAGCAAAGTGACCGATTTCCTGAGGCCGGGTTCGAGGATCGCGTCGTCGGCCTCCGGCGGCAGGTCTGCAGTCTCGACATGCGGGCTGGCGCGGGCCAGCTGGCCCAGTTCGCCTAGCTCTTTGGGCGTCATCATGATCTGGTGAGGTCCACGCCGGCCGAGAATGGTGATACGCTCGATCTCCGAACCTTCGATCGCGTCGAGCGCATGGGCGACGATATCGCTGCCATCGAACTCGGCACGGGTCTTGGCGAGAATCCGCGCGACGTCGAGGGCAACGTTGCCCATGCCGATCACCACAGCAGACTTGCCTGAGAGATCGGGATCGAGCCCGGCGAATTGCGGATGGCCGTTGTACCAGCCAACGAAGGCAGCGCTGCCGAACACATTGCCGAGGCCGCTTCCTTCGATGCTTAGCTCGCGGTCGTTCGGTGCGCCTGTGGCCAGAACCACGGCGTCATACAGCTTGCCGAGCTCACCGATAGACACATCGCGGCCGACTGCAACATTGCCCACAAAGCGAACATTTTCGGACAGAGCGACCTTTTCGTAGCGTTTCGAAACGCCCTTGATCGACTGGTGATCGGGCGCGACGCCGCTGCGGATCAACCCGTAGGGGACCGGTAACAAATCGAAGATGTCGATGTTAACTTCTTCGCCCCACACTTTTTGGGCGGCTTCGGCAGTGTAATATCCAGCCGGTCCTGAACCGACGATGGCAATATGCCGCACGGCCGAATCTCCCATGATTCGCGCGGTTTTTCGCGCATTCCAAACCAGACAATGCCGCCCGCCCGCCGGCTCTTCAAGCGGTCTTAACCGTACTGAGGCCCGGCCAGCCTCGATTGCCATTTCGAGCGGCAAAATACGCCCCGAAATTAACTCTTCTTCAAAGGGGTTTGGCGAGAAGCGCACCATGGACGGAGCCGGAGCGCGGGCCGTAGATGCGGCTGCCCGCGAAAGCGGGCCGGAACCGGAGTGGCAAGAGGCCGCCTCCGGCGACGCAGAGTGCGCGGCGGAAACCGCCCGCGACGCAGCCGGGTCAGGCAATGATGGTCTCTTGGAGCACGTCGCCGATGCCGTTGGGAAAGCTGCGCCAAGCGACCAGCTCGTTTCCAGGCCGCTGATCGCGCGCTTCAGCAAAGGGCGCCGCAGCAACGATTTCGCCAAGACTCGCTTGCCCGGTTTCTCTTCGCTGTGGATGGTTCCTGAAAGCTGGTGGGCTGCGGCGCCGACTCTTTTGATTTTGGCTGTCGTGGCGGGCTTTGCGTCGACCAGCATCCCGCCGACGGTTTCGCTCGCCAGCTTTGCTGCCGCAGCCGCCATCCCGGTTTTTACGCGATGGTTCACGGCTTTTGAGCGCGCGGAAGGCCGGGGACAAATCTTACGGATTGCGATCTACCTCCTTGGGGTAGCGCTTCCCATGCTGCTTTTTGGCTTTGGCATGGGCAGCTGGGCCATGGCCGGAGACTTCGATTGGTCTCGTGCTTTTGCTTCGCTCGCGATCGTTCTTGTGGTCAGTTCGGCGGTGCTGCGCCGCCGCCTCTCGGCGCTGATCGGTGCGCAAGTGGCCCAGTGGGTCGGCGTGGCATTGGCGACCGGTATCGAAACGGCAGGCTCTATCCTTGCCGCGGGGATGCTTCTGGCATTTCTGGTCAGCTATCAGCAGAAGCAGGTCGAGCGCCGGATTGCCGAGGAGGAGCAGCAGCGCAAACGCATCGAAACGCGTGCCGAAGACATCCTGCACGACTATGAAGAAACCGGGCAGGGCTGGTTCTGGGAAACCGACCGCAAGGGGCGGCTGACCTATATTTCTCCACCCGTCGCAAGATTACTCGGCCAAAGCTCCAATATGCTGAAGGGGCAGCTCTTCATCGAACTTTTCAACCTCAACTCGGGTGAGCAGGATGGGGAGCGAACGCTAACCTTCCACCTCTCGGCGCGGTCGTCCTTCCAGGAATTGGCAATGCGCGCAGCAGTGCCTGGGGACGAGCGCTGGTGGTCGGTCAGCGGTCGGCCGATCTTCGACGATTTCGACAATTTTGTAGGCTTTCGCGGTTCGGGCACCGACTTGACCGAAAGACGCCTGAGCCAGGAAAAGGCCGCGCGGCTCGCGCAGTACGATTCCCTCACCAGTCTCGCTAATCGTCACCAGATGTCGCAGACGCTGGAACGGATCCTGGGCGCGCAGCACCAGCTTAAACGCTGTTGCTCGGTGATGCTTCTCGACCTCGATCGTTTCAAGCAGGTCAACGATACGATGGGCCACCCGGCTGGTGATGCGCTGCTGGTGCAGGTGGCGCAGCGGCTGCAACGTGTGGTTGGCGAGATGGGCCGCGTGGGGCGCCTGGGCGGCGATGAATTCCAGATTGTCATTCCAGGCGAATATGACCGCCAGCGGCTTGGCCATATCGCGCAGGATATCATCAATTCACTGTCGCAGCCCTATTCGATCGAAGGTCAGCGTGTGGTGATCAGCGCTTCGGTGGGTGTGTCACTTGCGCCGGACGATGGCGTGACCAGCGAAGCGTTGATCCGCAATGCCGATCTGGCGCTCTATGCCGCCAAGGATGGTGGACGAGGGCGATGCCACTTCTACGCCAACGAATTGCATGCCCGGGCAGAACGGCGCGCCGAGTTGGAGCAGGATCTGCGCGACGCTCTGCAGCATGGGCATCTCGAACTTCACTATCAGCCCGTGGTCCAGCTCGCTACCGAAACGATTACCGGCTTCGAAGCGCTGTTGCGCTGGAACCACCCCGTCAAGGGTCGAATCCCGCCCTCGGCTTTCGTCGAGGTGGCAGAGGAAGCAGGACTGATCGGGGCGATGGGCGAGTGGGCGCTGCGTACCGCGTGCAATGACCTCGCCCAGTGGCCTGGCAGGCTTCGCATGGCGGTAAACGTCTCACCGCTGCAATTCGCCAATCCGGAATTTCCGGCGGTGGTCACCAGTGCGATTGCCCATGCGGGCATCCAACCCGGACAGCTGGAGTTGGAAATCACCGAAAGCGTATTTCTGAACGACGATCCCGGCACTCACTCCATGTTCGATGCGCTTAAACGTATCGGTGTGCGTCTGGTGCTTGATGATTTCGGCACGGGCTATTCTTCGCTTGGCTACTTGAAAAAGGCGCCATTCGACAAGATCAAGATCGACCAGAGCTTCGTGCGCGGCGCGATCCAGCCCGGCAGCCGCAATGGCGCCATCATCGCGTCGATCGCCAACCTCGCCCAGTCGCTCGGCATGGATACGACTGCGGAAGGCGTGGAAACACATGATGAACTTGACCTCGTGCGTCGCCACGGTTGCAGTCACGTGCAGGGCTACATCTACGACGCGCCTCTCAATTTCGACGCCGCGACAGAGCGGCTGCAGGCTGGCGCCAAGGTGGAAGCGCAGGGTCCGCGCTCCGCTCGTGAGCCGCGCCAGAAAGTGCTGCGGCTCATCACGCTGAACCATAATGGCGAGCATTATAACGGAACGATCCGCAATATTTCCGAAACCGGGGCCCTCATCGAAGGCCTGTGGAACGTGCCGCTGGGGACATACTTCCTGGTCAACATAGCGGACGACTTCACCATCGGTGCTACCGCGCGCTGGTCGCAGGAGGACTGCCTGGGGGTGGAATTCGACGAGCGCCTTAAGCGCGACGATTCGGGCCGCTTCCTTGCCTTCCAGGGCCTGTCACCCAAGCCAGTGCCGATGGGTCCGGTGCAGAGGGTGTCATGATGTCGCTCCGAAGCGGAATCCGGCAATGGGTGTGAACGGCATTTTCAGGAAGCGCCGAAGTGTACAGTCCGACATTGCGCACGCTGAGGCGGCAGAGGTCAACCGGTTCGAGCCATCGCGCTTGCCGGATGCGCATGAACGCCTTGCCATGCTCAACGATTTTGAGGAAAGCGGCCTCGGATGGTTCTGGGCGACCGATAGCCAAGGGCGCCTGACCTATATCTCCGACAGCGCCGCACGCAAGGTTGGGATGAAGCGTGATCGGTTGATCGGTTCGCAGCTCACCAGCCTGTTTGTATGCGACACCATCGCCCAGGCGGAAGGCGAACGCCCGCTGGTCTTTATGCTCAATTCGCATTCGCGGATCGTCGAAAAGTCCGTCCAGCTCAGTTGCGACAAGGAAATCTGGTGGTCGGTTTCGGCCAAGCCCAAGCTCGATTCCGCAGGCAATTTCCTCGGTTATCGCGGCAGTGCGAAGGACGTCACCACATCGCGAGCCAGTGAGCGCGATGCCTCGCGGCTGGCCGAATATGACTCATTGACCGGCCTTGCCAATCGGCACCGCATGGTCAAGCGTCTCGAGACCACACTGTCGGCTTACAAGGCGGCAAAGCGCAGCTGTGCTCTGATCATGATCGACCTCGACCGCTTCAAACAGGTCAACGATACGCTGGGCCACCCGGCAGGCGATGAGCTTCTGAAGCAAGTCGCGCAAAGGCTGCTGCGGATAGTCGACAAGCGTGGCGAAATAGGCCGGCTGGGCGGCGACGAGTTCCAGGTCATCCTGCCCGATATCGACGATCGCGGTACCCTGGGTGAACTGGCGGCGCGTATCATCCAGATGATCTCGCAGCCCTATTCGATCGAAGGTACCCGCGCGATCATCGGCACATCGGCCGGCATCGCCATCGCACCCTATGACGGTATCGATTCCGGTGAGCTGGCCAAGGCGGCCGACCTTGCGCTTTATGCCGCGAAGGGGGGTGGGCGAGGGCAGTATCGCTTCTATTCGAGCGACCTCAAGGACGAGGCCGAAGAACGCCGCGAGATCGAGGAGGAGTTGCGTGACGCGCTCCATCGCGGCGAACTGGAAATGCACTACCAGCCCTTTGTCGGCGCCGAAGACCACATGGTGAAGGGGTTCGAGGCACTCATGCGCTGGAACCATCCGGAACGCGGGCCGGTCAGTCCCAGCCAATTCATTCCTATCGCCGAAGAGGGCAACCTCATTATCGAGCTGGGCAAGTGGGCTTTGCGCAAGGCCTGCGAGGATGCCAAGAGTTGGCCTGCCGACCTGCGCGTGGCGGTCAACGTATCGGCTGTGCAGTTCTCAATGGCAGACTTTCCTAACGTGGTCGCCAATGCGCTCGCCTTGTCTGGCCTTGACCCGAGATGTCTCGAGCTTGAAATCACCGAAAGCGTGCTGGTCGATACCGACGCGGTGAACGAGATGATAAAACAGTTGCGCGGCCTGGGGGTGCGCCTGTCGCTCGACGATTTCGGTACCGGTTATTCCTCGCTCGGCTATCTGAGCAAGGTACGATTTGACAAGATCAAGATCGACCAGAGCTTCGTGCGCGGATCGACGGAGGCCGAGACCTCCAAGTCGGCGATCATCTCAGCGGTGGTCAGCCTTGGCCGGGCGATGGATATGGAAATCACTGCCGAAGGCGTGGAGGCGATGGACGAACTGGCGCTGGTGAAGGATCGCGGCGCAACTCATGTACAGGGCTACATATTCTGCAAAGCGATCACCCAGCAGGAGGTAGTCGAGAAGCTGGCATCGGGCGACTTCGGTTATGAGCCGCATGGCCCGGAAAAGCATCGGTCGGATCGCCGCACGCTGCTGCGCCGGGTTGGCGTGATCCATGAAGACCATCATTACGATGCCGTGATGCGCAACTTGTCCAAGACCGGGGCGATGATCGAAGGGCTGCTCAACGTGCCGGTTGGAACCGACCTTGTGCTCGACCTTGGCGGTGGGCAGCTTGCGGTGGCGACGGTTCGCCGCTCCGAGGAGACGGTGCAGGGCGTCGAGTTCGAAACTCCCCTGATCAGCGACGGGGCAGATGGACTTGTGACGCGCCACCGCGTCTCGCCCTATGCGCTGGCAGCGGCGGGTATGCCCCTGGCGGCGCTGCCTCCCGGCCACTATCAGCCGCCCGATCAACCCAAGTCGTTGCCCAAATTCATGCAGATCGAGCTGTCTTTCGGTCCGCAGAACTAGGGGTGCGGCGATTTCGGCATCGCCGTTGCTGACAGGCCCCGCGACTGCCGCTAAGGGCGGCGCATGACTGACTTGGTCCTGATCCGCAACTTCAGCATTATTGCCCATATCGACCATGGGAAGTCGACGCTGGCCGACCGGCTGATCCAGGCGACCGGAGGGCTCTCCGACCGCGAGATGAGCGAGCAAGTCCTTGATAATATGGACATTGAGCGCGAGCGGGGGATCACCATCAAGGCCCAGACCGTGCGCCTCGACTACACCGCCGAGGACGGCAACACCTATGAGCTCAACCTCATGGATACGCCGGGGCATGTGGACTTCGCCTATGAAGTTTCGCGCAGCCTGGCCGCATGTGAAGGCGCTCTCCTCGTCGTCGATGCGGCGCAGGGGGTGGAAGCGCAGACGCTCGCCAATGTCTACCAGTCGATCGAGCACGACCATGAGATCGTCCCTGTCATCAACAAGATCGACCTGCCCGCCGCGGAGCCGGAAAAGGTCCGCATGGAGATCGAGGACATTATCGGGATCGATGCCAGTGAAGCGGTGCTCACCAGCGCGAAATCGGGCATCGGCATCGCAGAAGTTCTCGAGGCGGTCGTCAAGCGCATCCCCCCACCCAAGGGCGACCGCAACGCGCCGCTCACCGCGCTGCTGGTCGACTCATGGTACGACCCCTATCTCGGCGTGGTGATCCTCACCCGCGTGATCGACGGCGCGATAAAGAAGGGCGACCAGATCAAGTTCATGCAGGGCGGCACGCAGCAT
>DASWIR010000149.1:0-5603 GCA_036397575.1 Alteraurantiacibacter sp.
ACGTGCCCTGTAGGTCGGCTTCGAGCTCGCCGAGATCGAAGCGGCTCCCTAGCGCGGCATAGACAGCCTCCTCGCTCCCGACTTCCGCGCTGGCGCGAAAGCCGGGACTTGAGGACGTGCTGACGCTCAGCACACCCGCCATCGCATCGGCGCCCCACACGACCGAGTTGGGCCCGCGCAGCAACTCGATCTTGGTGAGGTTCCCGGCCAGTAAATTGCCGAGATCGTATCCCCTGCCCGGCGCGGCAATGTCAGCCACGCGCACCCCGTCCACCAGAACCAGCAATTGCTCGGACGATGCACCGCGTACGAACATGCCGGTGAAGCCGCCGGCCCCGCCATTGCGCGAGAAGCTCGTGCCCGGCAGACGCTCGATCACTCGGATGAGGTCCGGCCCCTGCACGGACAGGATTTCCTGCTCGCCGATCACGGTAACCGGTTGCCCCACCTCACGAAGCGGCGTGCTTTTCCCGGTCGCAAGCACGGTGATTTCGTCCTCATACTGGCTGAGATTGAGAATCGGGGGCGGCTCGTCCTGCGCCAGGACCGCACAAGACAACGCGCCCATAATCGGTAAGAAAATAAAATATTTACGCACAATACCTCCCATCATGAACGAACTCGTCGCTCATGGCGGAAGGCCACGCGGTTGCCCGCGCACTCTTCTTCGCTTACCCACGGTGCACCCCGCCCGCAGGCTGAACGACGCGTCGCAGGCAGG
The DNA here is from genome assembly GCA_036397575.1 of Alteraurantiacibacter sp. GTDB lineage: Bacteria > Pseudomonadota > Alphaproteobacteria > Sphingomonadales > Sphingomonadaceae > DASWIR01. The sequence goes on from DASWIR010000149.1 coordinate 722, forward strand.
TCTCCTGGCTCACCGGATCGTCACCGCCTCGCCCGCCTTCCCAGCGGTCTCCCGCCAGTGGCATGTGGGCACACGGCTCCCCGGTCACAGTTGCGGGGGCAGCGCGGGATTTCCACCCGCTTCCCGTCTTAGGCCCGTTTTACCGGGCAACCTGTGACGCGGCGGCAGGCATAGGCCCGGTCATGGATCGGGGCAAGCGCGTCCCTATTTGGCACGGCGGATATTCCTCGCGCGCCTGGTGCGAGGCCAGCGGCTAATCGCGGGCCACGCCATGCCGCAACTCCCGATCCCGCAGCGCGAAAGCACCCTGGAACGCATTCGCGCGCGGCGCGAGCGCAGGACCCGGCGGCGTACATTGCTTGGCCGCATAGCCGCTCTGGCGGCGATTGTCGGTGTCCCGGCCCTCGCCGCGCCGGATGCGTGGGGCGAATACGCCAATGCGCGAACCGAACCCGAAACCCCTGCGGCCATGCCCTTCGAAACGCCGGGAGAGAGCTTCCCAGGCTCCGCCTTCTACTATCTCGCCGATGAGCCGTATCTTCCGCTATCGATCGAAGCGGAAATCCGCGCCGAAACCGATCTACCTCCGCTGGCCCCGTTGCCTTCCGCCGCACAAGAGGCGCGCGAACTGATCGCTGCATCTCCGTTCCGGCTCGGCGGAACGGCGGAAGACCAGGCGCGCGCCCTCAAATGCCTCGCCATGGCGGTCTATTACGAGGCGGCGAGTGAATCCGACGCAGGCCAGCGTGCCGTGGCGCAGGTCGTACTGAACCGCGTTTCTCACCCGACCTATCCCAACAGCGTATGCGGCGTGGTGTTCCAGGGCTCGGAGAGACGCACGGGCTGCCAGTTCACCTTTACTTGCGACGGCTCGCTGGGCCGCAAGCCTTCGCGCCTCTTCTGGGACCGGGCCGAGCGCGTGGCGCGCAATGCTTTGTACGGCGCGGTCTATCGCCCGGTAGGCCTTGCAACACATTACCACACGCTGGCGGTAAACCCTTACTGGGCGAGCAGCCTCCGCACAGTGGGCGTGATCGGGTTTCACCGCTTCTATCGCTGGCGCGGCGCGGCGGGACGGCCTGCGGCGTTCCATGCAAGCTACACAATGCGTGAACCTGCCCCGCGCACTGCTTCCGGCACCACCTCACAAGCTGCGTCCGGCGACCCAGGCGCGCCAGCCACAGCGTCTGCCGCTGCCAATGCGGCTCCCGCAGTGTACGAGGCCGCCGTCCAGCCCGAACTGCCGAAAATTCCGCAATCGGGCACAATTCGCGCGGAATACGCCGATAGCGGGAGTTGGATCGCCCGTCCCTGAACCTCGTGGTCGCACCCATCGGCGCCTAAGGCGAATATCCGTGGTTAATCATCCGGTTCGATTTCAGAAACCATTTCTCCGCACGAAGGCTTAGCAACGCCGGCGTAAACCGGATGCACGACGATAAATCGGGATTGTCGCTGCAAGAGCCGGAGCACTCGAAACCACATGTCGATCCATTTTGCCGCCGCCCATGCGCTTCCACCGCTTCGCATCGATGCGCAGGTGCGCGCACGTCTTGCCCGTCTGGCCGCCAACGACAATCGGCATAAGACACCGGGCGACGAAATGCTCCACGCCGCATTGCGGCATTTCGGTTCACACGGCCTCGGCGCCGCCCTCCAGGCGGCGCAACAGACCGAACGCGCATGGTCGACAGATGATCGTGCGAGTTTCCTGTGGTGGCTCGACATTTGCCGGATTCTCGATCGGCGAATGGCGGACCATCTCGAACAGCGCTTGCAATGGCCCCCGGATCTGCAGGCCACCGTATAGGACCCTTTCCTTAAGTGGCGGAATGCCTAGGTTTTCCTGGTAAGCTGCCTCTTAACCATTCGGTGACCTCTCGGGGGTATCCCAGGCGCGCGGGATATTAGGAGCCGGTCCCATTAGCATGTCGCGTGAGCTTTTGGAGGTTTTCCTGGGCACGAATGCCCTTGACGACCGCGTGCGCCAGAAGCTCGTCGGCTCGCTCTATTCCCAGCCTACCAGCCTCGCGATCGGCGCATTGTGCGGGGTTGCCACGGCCTATACGGCAGCCTGGGCTTCGGGCAATTCCGCGCTCTGGAACACAGCGATCGCCCTCACCATCGTCGGCATTGTCCGTGTGATTGCGGCCCATTGGCTCACCCGCAATATCGGGCGCGTCGGTGCCCGTCGGCTGGAGATTTTCTACGAGATCGGCGCTTTCGCCTTTGCCCTGCTCACAGGTCTCGTCGCAGCCATAGCCATCTTTGCACATGTCGATGCGCACATCGAAATTCTCACCGTCAGTTTCGCGCTAGGGTACGGTGTGGGCATCTCAGCCCGGAATGCCGGACGTCCGGTGATCGCTTTCGGTCAGTTGCTCCTGTCGGCCGTCCCGATCATGGCGGCGGCAATTATCGTCGGCTCGCTGGGCCTCTACGTTCTTGCGGGGATAACTTTCTTCCTGATCCTGACCATGATGTCGATTACGCTCAACGTCTATCGCGTGCTGAGGGAATCGATCTCGGCGGCCGAGGCCAATGCCAAGATGGCCGAGAAGATGCGCGTACTGGCCCGCACGGACGTAGTTACCGGCCTTTCCAACCGCGCAGGCCTCAATCACGAGCTGGTCGAAAAAACCATGGCGATGGAGCCGGGCCGCAGCCTGGCACTGTTCTGGCTCGATCTCGACAAGTTCAAGGAAGTCAACGATATGCTCGGCCACCCGGTCGGCGACCGGGTCCTGGCGGAAGTGGCGGACCGGCTGCGTGAAGATGCGCCCCAGGACGCGACCGTGGCGCGCTTCGGCGGAGACGAGTTCATCGTCGCGACCGAGATCAACGATCGCCAGCATAGCGAGCGGCTCGCACGCTGCTTCCTCGATAGTATCAACCGGCCTTATCGTATGGATGGTGAAATACTAAAGCTGGGCACCTCGATGGGCATCGCCGTGCTCCCCGAGGATGGTGCCGATGTCGACACGCTGATGAAGAGCGCCGATCTCGCGCTCTATCACGCCAAGACCAATGGCAAAAACCAGGTCAGCTTCTTCGACCAGTCGATGACGCGCGACCTGGTGCGCCGCAAGGAGATCGAAGCCGAATTGCGCGCCGCGATCGAGCGCGACGAACTGTCGATCTTCTTCCAACCGATCGTCGACCTCGAAACCGGCCGGATCCGCTCTTTCGAAGCACTGGTACGCTGGTTCCATCCGGAAAAGGGTGAGCTGCGTCCCGACGAATTCATTCCGGTGGCCGAGGAGACCGGCGTCATCATCACACTGGGCAACTGGATCACCAGCCAGGCCGCCAAGGCTTGCGCGGGTTGGCCGGAAGACGTCACGATCGCCGTCAACCTCTCGCCGATACAGATTCGGGCGCCGGGCGCAGCGCTGGGCATCCTCAATGCGCTGAAAGAAGCGGGCCTGGCGCCATCGCGCCTCGAACTGGAAGTGACCGAGAGCCTGTTCATCGACAATGACGACAACACCACGCGCTTCATCGCCGAACTGGCGTCCGAAGGCGTGCGCTTCGCGCTCGACGATTTCGGCACCGGCTATTCCTCGCTCGGCTACATCAACAAATATCCGTTCTCCAAGATCAAGGTCGACCGCAGCTTCGTCTCCGGCCCGAATGTCGGCCGCAAGAGCGACGCGATCATCCGCGCCGTGGCGGAAATGGGCTCGACGCTGGAGATGGATATCGTCGCCGAGGGCCTCGAAACGATCGAGCAGGTCCGCGCCGTGCGCAATGCCGGCTGTACGCTGGGCCAGGGCTATTACTTCAGCCGCGCCGTGCCCGACTACCTTGCCGCCATGCTGCTGGCTCAGGAAAGCGACAAAGGCGACGGGATTTCGTCGCGCCGCACCGGCTGACCGATCCGAGAGCCGCAGAAACCGCATCTCCTGCACACTTAATCGCTATTGCGAACTATTTGCATAAATGCTTGTTCATTTGCGTGTTTTCGCGGTTGCAATATGCCTGTCACGGGCCTAGGTCACTCGCCGCAAACCGGGCGGCCGCGCTTTTGCGCGGGCAGTGTTGAGGCCGTTCCGACCAGACTGGCGACGCCCCGCGCAAGAGTTTTTGCAAGAATCTCCGGAAAGGCACGCATGGCCCGCAAGAAAATCGCCCTCATCGGCGCCGGCATGATCGGCGGCACCCTCGCCCACCTCGCTGCGAAGAAGGAAATGGGCGACATCGTCCTGTTCGACATCGCCGAGGGCATGCCCCAGGGCAAGGCGCTCGATCTCAGCCAATGCGGCCCGATCGAAGGCTTCGACGCGAAGATCACCGGCACCAACGACTATGCCGACATTGCCGGGGCCGACGTGATCATCGTCACCGCCGGTGTGCCGCGCAAGCCGGGCATGAGCCGCGACGATCTGCTCGGCATCAACCTCAGCGTGATGAAGGCGGTGGGTGAAGGCATCAAGAGCCATGCGCCGAACGCATTCGTGATCTGCATCACCAACCCGCTCGATGCGATGGTCTGGGCGCTGCGCGAATTCTCCGGCCTGCCGCATGAGAAGGTGGTCGGCATGGCCGGCGTCCTCGACAGCGCGCGCTTCGCCACTTTCCTCGCCTGGGAATTCGGCGTCTCGGTGCGCGACGTGAACGCCTTCGTGCTCGGCGGACATGGCGATACGATGGTACCTGTCACCAGCTACACCACCATCTCCGGCATTCCGGTCGACGACCTCGTGAAGATGGGCAAGTCGAGCAAGGAAGCGATCGACGCAATCGTAGGGCGCACCCGCGCCGGCGGCGGCGAGATCGTCGGCCTGCTCAAGACCGGCAGCGCCTATTACGCCCCGGCCACCAGCGCCATCGCGATGGCCGAAGCCTATCTCGGCGACCAGAAGCGCATCCTGCCCTGCGC